>JBKJSO010000023.1:0-4319 GCA_046595835.1 Acidimicrobiales bacterium
CCGCTCTGGGCGGGTTCGTCCTTGTGCTGGCGGGCGTGCTCGACCGCCTCGGCGAGGTCGACGGCGAAGGCCTCGGCCACACCGGGCTGGGTCTGCGGACGGGTGACGGCCATGTGCAGGGCGTTCGGGTACTGCTGGCCGTTGAAGCGCCACCCGCGGAGCCGCATGAAGTCGTTGACGTGGTACACGTCGAAGTCCTCCGAGGTGAAGCTGAACAGGAACGTCGGGTTGCCGAGCATGCGCAGCTCGCTGTGGGAGCGCACCGCGGACTGCATCGCGGCGGACGTCTCGAAGATGGCTTTGGCGTAGCGGAGGTACCCCTCCCAGCCGAAGCTCACCATCGCCGCCCACGTGGCGGCGAGGATGCCGCCCGACCGCGAGCCTTCGATGCCGGGCGAGCAGTACTTGCCGCCGCTCCAGTCGGTGAGGAAGAAGTACTGGGCGTTGCGCAGCTCCTTGGAGCGGAACGCGCAGACCGACGAGCCCTTGAACGCGTAGCCGTACTTGTGGGTGTCGGCGGAGATGCTCGTGACGCCGGGGAGACGGAAGTCGTAGATGGGCACGTCAAAGCCGAGCTTCTGACCGAACGGCAGGATGAACCCGCCGAGGCAGCCGTCGACGTGCAGACCCACCCCGCGAGCCAGCGCCAGCTCGGACAGCGCCTCCATCGGGTCGACGGTGCCGTAGCCGTAGTTGCAGGCGGAGCCGACGATCGCCACCGTGTTGGCGTCGATGTGGTCGGCCACCCAGTCGACGTCGACCTGTGTGGTGACGGGATCGACCGGCGCCTTGCGCAGCTCGATGCCGAACAGGTGGCACGCCTTGTCGAAGGCCGGGTGCGCGGTCTCGGGCTTGATGACGTTGGGTGACGTGATGCCGCGCGTCTGCGCGCCGTGCTCGCGGTAGGCGAGCATGGAGTGCAGGATGCTGCCGGTGCCGCCGGTGGTGACGATCCCGCACGGCGCGGCATCGGTGACAGCGGCGCCGTTGAGCACGTCGAGGGTCATGGCGATGATCTCGGCCTCGAACTTGGTCTGGCTCGGGCACATGTCTCGCTGCAGGGCGTTGACGTGGGCGAAGTTCCCGAAGGCCTCGTTCATGAAGTCGTAGTGCTCGTGGTCGCCGCAGTACATCGTTCCCGAGCACTTGCCCGTCTCCCAGAACGCGTCTTCTTCCTCGGCCATGGCCGAGAGCGCGGCGAGGATCTCGGCCCGGGGCCGCCCCGTCTCAGGCAGCGCGCGGTTGACGGCGAATCGATCCTCGTACGGGAAGCTGGCCATGGCCGGGAACGGTAGTGCTCGGCCCGCTCGCCCGGTCTCGTGTCACCGGATCGGGGACGATCTCACGGGGCGCCCCCCGATTCGGTGACAGTGGTGGGGCAGCGCCGCTCACGGGCGGGCGTTGGCGGTCTCCCGGCGGAAGCCCTCGATGGCTGTCTTGACGACCGACTCGACGTGCTCGGCGTCGATGCCGAGCTTCTCGCCGATGTGGACCGACCAGATCTCCGAGCGCAGGTTGTTCTCGAAGTCGAGGTCGGCGCGGATGTCGGAGCGAGCGGCCTGACGGTTCTGACTGACCATCACGAAGGTGGCGAGGAAGATGGCCTCGAGGCTCACGACCATGGTGAGCAGCCCGTAGGGGAACTTGTCCCACACCACGCTCGCACCGAGGGCGCCAGCGTTGATGACGACCCACACCCCGAACCACACCGCGTGGATGTAGACGAAGCTCAGCGATCCGGCAAAGGCTGTGATCTTGTCGGCGACCTCGTCCTCGGTTCGCTTCAGGGCGACGACGATGTGGCGCTCGCTGCGCGCCTTGTAATGCTCAGTCTTGAAGAGGTTGCCATCCTCCACGCCGTCAGCTCGATCGATGATGCGACAGGCGGCGCAATCGAGGGGGTGCGGGGACCTCTCGTCAGACATGCGGCCACCTTGCCACCTGCGGGTGCGGCCCACCGGTCACCACCCAACCAGGGTGGGGTGGTGGCCCTGAGGCTCAGAGGGTGACGGTGACGACCACGCCAAGGTCGCGCTCGAGGTAGGCGATCTCGTTGTCGTCCGCGAAGCCAGCGCCCTGCACGTTGACGAGGTCGACGTGGTCCATGAGCGGGTACGGGCCCCAGTGCCAGGTGGACAGCGCGATGTTGATGCCGGCGGTGCCGTCGCACACGAACGCTCGCACCGCCGACAGGTGCTGGCGCGACGAGAAGTCGAGCTCGGGGGGCGCCACGACGACGAGGGTGGGGCGGCCGGCCAGTGCCACCAAGGCCTGCGTGGCGCGGCGGTGACGGTTGAGGTGATCGCACACGAGCGGGTGGCGGTCGTAGGAGAGGACGTTGAGGTGGAAGCGCTCGCCGTGGCGCAGCTCCATCACCATGTCGCCGGTGGCGATCACCTGACCAAAGGGCGCGAAGGCCTCGGCCGTGAGCGGCTCGGCCTGGATCGCGAAGACGTCGGGCACGGCTAAGCCTCCTGGTCGAGCTTGGTGGGGTCGAGCCCGAGCAGCTCGACGGTGGTGGCGCCCGCTCGCAGCTCGGCGAACAAGCGCTGCTCGTTGGCGGCGCGGGTGCGCCCCGCGGCGAGCACGGCATCGAGGGATGCGGCGGCGATGGCCACGACGCCGTCGACGTCGCCGACGATCCAGTCGCCGGGGGCGATCGACGTGCCGCCCACGGTCACGGCGAGCCCGACGGCGCCGCCCGCCACCTTCGCGGCGCCGGGCAAAGCGACTAGGGACGCGAACACGGGAAAGCCGTGCGCTTCGAGGGCGGCGACGTCGCGCACGCCCCCGTCGATCACCAGGCCCGCGATCCCGTGTACCTCGGCCGCAGTGGTGAGCACCTCGCCCCAGTAGCCGCGCTCGGGCACGTCCGACGCGTCGACCACCAAGACCGCGCCCGCAGCATCGGCTCGGGCCACGGCCACGTGGATGGCGAGGTTGTCGGCCGGTGCGCAGCGCGCCGTGATGGCGGGACCCGCGACCGCGGCGCCCAGCCAGGCGCGCCGGATGCGGGGGAGCAGCGGCTGGGCGCCGCTCTCGCCGAGCGTGGCCGAGCCGAGGGCGAGCAGCTCCGCGGCCACCGCAGCCGGTGAGGGGAGGTCGGTCATCTCGTTGGCTGGCGATTCTGGCGCCAGGGAGCGCCGCGCGGCCCGTCTGCCGCCACGGCCAACATCAGTGCTCGCTGTAGTTGATCTCGCCGGCGTCGGGCGTGGCCACGGCGAAGGCGAAGCAATGGATCGGCGCGTGATCGCTCACCGGCCGCAGCGAGTGCATGGCCATCGGCGGGATGTGCACGAGGTCGCCCTGGCCGATCTCGCGGGTCTCGCCCTCGATCTCCATGATCCCGCGCCCGGAGGTGACGTAATAGAACTCGTGGGTGGGGTGGTTGTGCGGATCCACGAACCCCCCGCCGGCCACCTCGAACTCGCTCACCAGCTCGAGGTGGCCACCCTTGGTGATCTCGAACATCTCCCGTGGCTGCACGAGCCACCACACGGGCACCGTGCCGTTGTGCTCGATCACCGGCTCAACGTCTTCGATCGACCTGACGTCCATGGGCGGAACCTACCTCGCGCTCTTGACGGCTGCGGTGAGCTCGATCTCGACGGCCCCGCCGCGGGGCAGCGCCGACACACCGATGGCCGAGCGGGTGTGGCGACCGCGCTCACCGAACACGTCGACGAGCACCTGCGAGGCGCCATCGATCACCGTGGGCTGCTCGGCGAAGCCGGGAGCAGAGGCGACGTAGCCCGTGACGCTCAGGATCCGTTCGATGCGATCGAGCGAGCCGAGCTCCTCGTTGAGGACGGCGAGCGCGTTGAGCGCGCACACCGCAGCGGCCTCGCGTGCGTCGGCGACGCTCACCGTGTCGCCCACCACGCCGACGCAGGTGACCTCGCCAGCGATGCGCGGGAGCTGGCCCGACGTGCGGGCCACGCCGTCGTGCACCACCACCGCCACGAGCGGGTGGTGGGGCGGGTGGGGCCCGTGCAGCACGAGCCCCAGCTCGGCGAGGCGCTCGTCGATCGTCACGGCGACGACGGTACCCAACAACAAGCAAGGCCTGTGAACCGTCACGTCCGTCGCGCGGCAGTAGGTGTTCGCAGCGGTGCGAGGGTGAGCCGTCGGCCTGGGCAAGCACTGATCCTGGCGACGAGTGTGCTGCCACCACGGACGCGCCGAGGGCTGGACCGTAGGCAATTCGGTCGATGCCGATCCGTGAAGGCATGAGACTCACCGTCGCTCGGAGCCGTGGCGCGGCGCTCAACCAGGCGTGCGCCGCACTGCCGTACTACCTGAACACGTACCGACTCATC
>JBKJSO010000367.1:0-3663 GCA_046595835.1 Acidimicrobiales bacterium
CGCCGGCATGGCAGCAAGACGGCTGGGGAGCGGGACCTGAGCCACCGCCTCGGCGGGCTCCCACCCCAGCTCACACGCCTCCACCGGTTCAGGCAGCCCTCTCAGCGCGACCGCCCCCAGCGCGGTGAAGTGGTGGCCGGTGCGCCGGGCGAGCAGGCGCACCATCTCGGTTGTGACGATCTGCCCGCCGGTCGCCCTCGCACACAGCCGGGACGCCTCCACCACCGGCTCACCGAAGTAGTCGCCCGCCTCCTCGTAGGCATCGCCGCTGGACAGACCGATGCGAACCTCGAGCGGGACCGGGGCCCTGCGGTTGTGCACCTCGATGCTCTGCTGCATCGCGACCGCGCCGTCGAGCGCTGCGCTCAGGCTCGGGTACACCACCATCAGGCCGTCGCCAAGGTTCTTCACCTCCGACCCGCCCGTCGCAGCGACCGCGTCGCGCACCAACCCGAAGTGGGTTGAGCGGACCTCCTCGGTGCCTACCGGCCCGAGTCGGGAGGCCAGCTCAGTGGAGCCCACAAGATCGGTGAACACCACCGAGGTCGTGACCGTCCTCGTCAACGACGTGTGCAACTCGGCCTACCCGGCATCGTCAACCTCCCCTCCGCGCAGGCAACCATACTGTGGCGTGAAGAACCCCCTAAAACGGACATCAGGGTTCGAGAGCCTCAAGCTTTGCCGACGAGCACCGGGGCGAGTACGTCGCCGTCGTTCGTCGTGGCAAGCCCATGACGTTGGCCTCGACGGCCGACCCAGGTGGCGAGGATGTCGTCGCCCGAAGGAGTGGGTTCACATCCCGGGACGCCTGGCGCTCAGGGCAGCGCTTGGGTGAGCTCGTTGGCGCGGCGCTCGATGCCGGCGCATCCAAAGTCCGTGGCCGTGGTCGTTGCTTCGGTCAGCAGCTCGCGGGCGTGGCGGAGGTCGGTGTTGGTCCCTTGGGTGCTGAGCAGGCGGGCCCACTCGACCTGGTTGCGGGCGTGCCAGAACGGCGCCCGGAGGGCGCGGAGCGCTGCGTCGGCCCGCTCGAAGTGGCGCAGTGCGTCGTCGTGGCGGCCGAGCACGGTGGCGAGCCGGGCGAGGTACATCCCGACCGTGCCGTGAAAGGTCGCTCCCGCTACGACGCCTTGGGTTTCGAAGGGCGAGAGCCGCTCGTAGAGGAGGCCGGCGGCGGAGATGTCGCCGAGCCAGGCGGCCGTGTCGGCCCAGAGGGTCGTCGTGGCGAGCCAGAGATAGTCGTACGCCGCTTGGTGGAAGTCTGCGCCTCGGGCCGCTTCGAGCAGCGGTCTGGCTTCGTCGGTGCGCCCGCACTCGCACAGCATCACCGCGTAGGCGGCCTGGAACCCTGGGAGCCCGGGGTTGTCAGCGGCGGCCTGTGCGATGAGCGGCAGGATCTCGTCGAGGCGTCCCTGATGCCAGCGGATGCTGGCCAGGTTGGCGCCGAACATCGCGAGCGCATCGGGCTGGCCGATGTCCGACCCAATCTGCAGCGCCTCGGTGGCGAGACGTTCGGCTTCCTCGGCGTCTCCGGTGAGCAGGACCTGCGAGCACCGTAACTGGAGCACCCACCCGATCAGGAAAGGCTGGCCGATCTCCTGGGCCAGCGAAGCGGCCAGCTCCAGCGAGGCGACGATACCGCTGCGGTCAGCGCTGGATTTCATCGCGTAGACACGGCGCTGAGCGGCCCAGAACTGGGCGACCGGATCGCGGACCCGGCCGGCCAGGATGAGGGCTTCCTGCGACGCCGCGACAGTCCGGGCGAGGCCATCGGGCACCAAGAGCGGCAGGAACGTCAGGTTGAGGACACGAAGCAGCGTCGCGTCGTCGGCGAGGCGGCGTGCCATCGATTCGGCGTCGGCCGCCAACGCCCGCGCCCGACCAAGATCCTCACTGAAGTGGAGCTCAGCAGCGAGCGTCGCCAGCAGCCGCGCCCTGGCTTGGCTGTCACCGTCGGCGGCGGCGGCGGCCAGGGCCTGTTCGAGCATGGCGATCCGCTCGGCGTCGACCGCCCCGACGTTGCTGACCGTCCCCCGGTGGTTGGCCAGCGCGGCGGCCACGAGGCGGTCGGGGTCGCCCAGCTCCGCCGCCCCCGCGGACGCGGTGAGCAGCGTCTCGCGGTAGCCGGGATCGCCGGCCTGGCGTTGGGCGTCGCCCAAGCCGATGAGGACGTCGAGACACGGGAGGGGATCACCGGGCGACCCGGCGTCCAGAAGTTCGGCGGCTTGGCGGAACCAGCGGATCGCCTCGTCGGGGGCGAGGGCGCCCAGGGCCGCCTCGCCGGCCCGGCGGGCGTACCCGGCCGCCTTGCCCGCCTCGGCCCGCGTGGCGGCCGCGATCCAGTGGTGGGCCAGTTCGCCGATGCGGTCGCCGGGGTCGTCGCCGCAGTCGGCTTCGAGGAGCTCGCCGATGCGGCGGTGGGTGCGGGCGCGCCGGCTGGCTGTGAGCTCCTGGTAGAGGGTGTGCTGGAACAGGGCATGGGTGAACGTGAACCGCTCGGATCGCCCGTCGACCTCGGCCACGATCTGGGTCGCCGCTGCCGCTTCGAGGGCGTCGAGCACGTCGCCGTCGTCGCGCTCGGCGACGCGTGCCAACAGCGCGAGGTCGAAGTCGCGTCCGATGACCGACGCCACCGTCAGCACCTGCTGGACGTCGTCGCCGAGGCGCCGCGCGCGCTGGCCGACCACCTCGCGCACGCTCGCAGGCAACCCGATCGAGGAGAGCTCGACCGCCGCCACCCAACGCCCGTCCTCTTGGCGGATGGCGTTCGTCTCCACCAGGTGCCGGAGCATCTCGGCGGTGAAGAACGGGTTGCCGTCGGTCTCGCGTCGCACCGCGTGAGCGAGCTCGATGCCGCCATCGTCCATCGCATGGCCGGTGAGGGCCTCGAGCAGCGCCACCACACCGTTGTCGTCGAGTCCACCGACGGCGATCCGTTCCACCGCCGCCTCGCGCCGCAGGGCGGCCAGCCCCTCGGTCAAGGGGTGCGTCGCGGTGAGGTCGCTGTCACGGTAGGTCCCCACCACCAGCACCTCGGCCCGGCCGAGCGTGGCGACGAGGTGGCGCAACAGCAGCACCGTGGGCTTGTCCGCCCAATGGAGATCGTCGAGCACCACCACGACCGGTGCCGTCGCCGCCATGGCGGCCAGCACCGCAGTGACGGCCCCGAAGAGCAGGTAGCGCTCGCCGTCGGCGTCGGTCGAGGGTGGCTCGGCCAGGTCGGGGATCCGGTTGCGGACCTGGGGCAGAAGTCGAGACAGCTCGCTCAGGTGCCGCCCATCGAGGGCGAGCAACGCCGGCCCGGGTGCATCGGAGACCCAGCCGCCGAGCGCTTCCACGAATGGCTGGTAGGGCACGCCCACGTCCTCGTCGCAGCGCCCGTAGAGCACCGTGGTCCCATCTGCGTGGGCCCGCTGGGCCACATCCGCGGCCAGCGTGGTCTTGCCGATGCCCGGCTCCCCGGAGAGCAGAACGACCCGGTGACCCTCACCGCCGAACGCCGCTTTCATCGAGGTGACCAGGTGCTCGCGCTCCAGCACCCGACCGACCACACCCGTCGCCGGCATGGCAGCAAGACGGCTGGGGAGCGGAACCTGGGCCACCGCCTCGGCGGGCTCCCACCCCAGCTCACAGGCCTCCACCGGTTCAGGCAGCCCTCTCAGCGCG
>JBKJSO010000464.1:0-3379 GCA_046595835.1 Acidimicrobiales bacterium
AAGCCCTCGAAGCCGTCCTGCCCGTCGACGGCGCCGGCCCGCTTGGCGAACCGCTGGGCCAGCTCGTCACCGCTGTCGGCGGCGACGGTGATCGCGTTGATCTTGATGATGGTCACGTCACGATGCTGGCCGAACCGACCCGGCCAGCGCCAAGCAGCGCCACGGCCGTCCCAGCGCGCTACTCGCTGCAGCCGCCGCCTGCCTCGAGGTTGGTGATCACGCCGCTGTCGAGGTACCCCGCACGGTATTGGGGGTCACCAGGCGGCGTGGAGGATGGCCAGCGCGTCAGCTTCGCTGACGGCCCGCGGGTTGCGAGCAACGTTGTGGTTCGACTGCGAGAGCCGGGCCACCGCGGCCAGCTCATCTTCGGCCACACCAGCAGCCCGGAGGCTGGCGGGCAGACCGATCCGCTCGCGGAGCGCATCGACGGCACCCGCCGCATCGTCCGGATCACCGAGGGCGGCGCCGATCCGCGCCACCTCCTCAGGAACGGACACAGCGTTGAAGCGCACGCAGTGGGCGAGGAGCACTGCGTTGGCCAAGCCATGCGGGATGCCCGTGCGACCCCCCACGAGCTGTGCCAGGCCGTGGTGCACCCCCATTCCGGCGTTGAGCAGGCAGCGGCCGGCCAAGCAAGCGCCCTCCAACATCGCCGTGCGGGCGTCGAGATCGTCGGGATCGGCCACCACAGCCGGCAGCGCGCGGTGGATCGTGGCGGCCCCCGCCAGCGCGATCGCTTCGGCCTCGGGGGTGCGGTGCGGCGACCACGCCGCCTCTACGCAGTGGGCCAGCGCGTTCATCCCCGTCTCCGCACTCACGCGAGTGGGCGTGGACAGGGTCAGCTGCGGATCGTAGATCGCGATGAGCGGCGCACTGGTGGGGCCCCCGGCACCCTGCTTCTGACGGGTGACGGGATCGGTCATCCCGAAGAACGGCGTGAGCTCGGCACCGGAGTAGGTGGTGGGGATGCTGAGGTGAGGCACGAGCGGCCGATCGACGTGACTCGAGCCCGGCATGCCGGCCTCCTGCTCTAGGAAAAAGCACACGGCCTTGCCGAGGTCGGCGCAGGATCCACCCCCGAAGGAGACGACGAGATCGATGCCATCACGGCGGGCCTGCAGCACAGCCTGCTGCACGAGCGGCACCGGGACGTGCGACTCGACCTCGCTGAAGGTCGACGCCAGGGTGCGCCCCAGCGCGGCCACCACCCGCTGACCGTCCGGTGACGCCAGGCGCCCTGCCGTGGTGATGAGCAGCGCCTTGCGGGAGCCCGTGAGGCGCACCAGCTCAGGCAGGCGATCGACCGCACCGACGCCGAAGGCGATCTGCTGCGCCAGCGCGGTGTGGGTCCAGGAGTGCCGACTGGCCTCCGGCATCAGTCGAGGCCGTCGAAGAGGTCGTCGTCGCGGTGGCCGTCGGGCACGCCGTGGCGGATGAACCACTCCCACCCGAACGACGCTGCGAACGCCTCCTCAGGCATCGACAGGAAGAACGACGTCTCGGAGATCTGACTGGCGTGGGCAGCCATCGACGCTCGCTTCGTGGCGAGGTGGTCGCGCACGTCGACGCGGGTGGTGATGACCGCGTCGGGACGGCCGAACGTGGAGTCCTCGGTGACATCCGGGACGTTCTCAGCCGGGATCATCCCCGTACGGACGCCTTCCTCGATCACCCCCCGGATGTGATCGCGGTTCATCGTGCCCTCGAACACCCTCGGGGTCCCCGACAGCTCCGCCGCGCGCACACCGACCCGATGGACCTGGATGTGGTCGGGGTGGCCGTAGCCGCCGTCACTGTCGTAGACGGTGACGATGTCGGCCCCCTCGTCGATGAGGATGTCGGCCAGGCGCTTGGCCGCCTCGTCGACGGGCGCCGTCCAGAACGAGCCAGCCAGGTCGTTCTCGGGGGTGCCGATCATGCCTGAGTCGACGTAGCCGAGGAACTCCACCCGCTGCACGCCGAGGATCTCGGCCGAGCGCAGGCACTCCTTGGTGCGCCGCTCCCCCAGCGTCTCGCCCGCGTCGAGGAACCCCTCATCGACCTCACCGTGCTCGCCGCGCGTGGCGAACACCAGGACGGTGCGGTGCCCAGCGGCAGCGGCCTTGGCCAGCATGCCGCCAGCACCGATCGACTCGTCGTCGGGGTGGGCTTGGAACGAGACCAGCGTTGCCATCCCGACGACGCTATCGCCGGGTCGGGCTGTTCACCGCGGGTCAGGCGATGGCGTTGGCGTCGCGCAGCTTGGCGATCCGGTCGGTATCGAGGCCCCAATCAGCGAGCACCTCATCGGTGTGCTGCCCCGCGTGGGACGGCGGCCGCTGGACGCTGGCCGGCGTGGCCGAGAAGCGCGGCGCCGGAGCAGGCTGCACCACGCCCTGCAGCTCGACGAACGTCTCGCGGTGCACGTTGTGGGGGTGCTGCGGGGCCTCGGCCAGCGAGAGCACGGGCGCGAAGCACACGTCCGTGCCCTCCATGAGCTCGCACCACTCGTCGCGCGTCTTCGCCTTGAAGATGGCGGCGATGCGCTCCTTGAGGGCGGGCCACTGCGCCTTGTCGTGCTGCCACGGCAGATCCTCGCCGTCGAGGCCCGTGAGGCGCAGCAGCTCGGCGTAGAACTGCGGCTCGATCGAGCCGATCGAGACGTACTTGCCGTCGGCTGTCTCGTAGACATCGTAGAAGTGCGCGCCGGTGTCGAGCAGGTTGGTGCCGCGGGCGTCCTCCCAGATCCCCATGGCCCTGAAGGCATGGAACATGGTGGTGAGCACCGCCGCGCCGTCGACCATGGCCGCGTCGACCACCTGGCCTTCACCGGTGCGCTGCGCGCTGAGCAGACCGCAGACCAACCCGTAGGCGAGGAGCATCCCACCGCCACCGAAGTCGCCCACGAGGTTGAGCGGGGGCACCGGTGCCTCGCCGCGCCGTCCGATCGGCTCGAGGGCGCCCGCCAGCGCGATGTAGTTGATGTCGTGCCCAGCCGTGGGCGCGTAGGGCCCGTCCTGGCCCCAGCCCGTCATGCGGCCGTAGACGAGCTTGGGGTTGCGGGCGAGCGCGGCGTCGGGCCCGAGACCGAGGCGCTCCATCACGCCGGGGCGGAAGCCCTCGATGAGGCCGTCGGCAACCTCGATGAGCGAGAGGACCGCCTCGACACCGTCGGGGTTCTTGAGATCGACGCCGATCGAACGGCGGCCGCGGTTGAGCACGTCGGCGGGCGGGGTGGCGGGGTCACCGCCCACGACGTTCTGCGACCGGTCGACGCGGATCACGTCGGCCCCCATGTCGGCCAGCATCATGGCGCAGAAGGGACCGGGGCCGATGCCCGCGATCTCGATGATCTTCAGGCCGGCGAGGGGTCCGGGCATGGGGTTCCTCCGTGTAGTGG
>JBKJSO010000418.1:0-4173 GCA_046595835.1 Acidimicrobiales bacterium
TGGGCGCCTACGCCGCGCACCCGACGACGTTCGGTACGAACGGCGGCAAGGCGCACCCCGACTGGCCCGGCCTGTTCGAGGCGAGCCTGGAGGAGAAGTTCGGCGGCGTGGGCCTGCACTTCATGACGGGTCTCGGGAACATGTCCGCCTCCGGGCTCGGGCACGTCGACAAGCCCGAGACCGACAACGGCGCGGACGACCTCGCCGCGCTGGTCGCCAAGATCGGCAAGGGCAACCGCATCGACCGCCCCGACATCAAGACGGCGCAGACCACGTGGCAGCAGCCCGTGACGAACGCACCGCTGACGGCGCTCGGTCTCCCCGGTTTCTTCGACCGCAAGTTCTTGACGTCCCCGGCGACGGTGCGCACCGGCAAGAACCCCGACCAGCTCCAGTGCGTCTCGGCCTCGCCGACGTCGGCCGAGGTCGCCGTGTCAGCCGCGCGGATCGGCCAGGAGTTCGCCCTCACGGCCGCCCCCGGCGAGATCTTCTCCAACGTCTCCAACACGATCAAGGAGAAGTCCCGCGCGACGGTCACGATGCCGCTCGGCCAGGCCAACGACGCGCTCGGCTACATGCCGCAGTCCTTCGAGATCAATCCGGTCGGCCAGCAGGGCCTTGGCTTCTTCGCCGGGGGCGTCATCATCGTCAACTACGAGGACTCCTACGCCATCGATCGCTGCACCGGCGACAAGGTGCTGGAGTCGAGCATCGCGATGCTCGACGCCCTCCGCGACCAGCCCTAGCCCGAGGTTCCTGGCTGTCGGCTGAGCTGATCTCACGCGACGGGAGAGCTTGTTGGACCGGCTAGCTCAGTCGCTGGGGTGGCGGGCCGGCAGCAGCTTCCAGCGGTAGCGCGGCGGGTGGTGCAGGTCCGCGGAGTCGTGGAAGTGCTGGCGCGGGGTGAGCTCCAGCACGAGCGCGCCCGGCTCGTAGAGGGCCGCTTCCACCTCGTCGACCGTCGCGTCCAGATCGAGGCCGTACTTCAGGCGCGTCTTGAGCACGGCCGTGCCGAGTCGGCCGCGCATGAGCGCGTGCATGATCGCGGGAAGCGTCTCCGGATCCTTGAGGAGCCAGGAGTGCGTTGCCCCGCGCACGACCACCAGATCACCCCGCGAGCGACGGGCGGTGTCTTTGGCCGTGGCCAGTGGCACCGCGACATCCCGATCGCCGTGGATGGCGAACACTGGGATCTTCTCGTGGCGGAGCGCGTCGAGCATCCAGCGGGTGCCCCGGCTGCGCAGGATCGAGGCCATCGGCCCCAGGAGGCGCCACGGACGGCGGGCGTGGCCAGCGATCGTGGGGGCGACGAGACGACCGAGCTTGAGCGCCTGGCGAGGGTCCTGGAACCAGGGAACCGTCGAGACGGTGTCGACCACGAGCGTCGCGCCGATCCCCACCAGCAACGGGGGGAACACCCGGAAGAGGTTGACCATGCGATCCCAGGTGTCGCCCACGATGGCGTCGAGCAGCACGACGGCGATGGCTCGCTCTGGCTCTGAGGCCGCCAGCTCCGTGACGAGGCGACCGCCCATCGAGTGGCCGGCCAACACCGCCTCGCGCACGCCGAGGTGGTCGAGCACCCGGCCGAGGAGCTCGGCATAGCTCTGCATGGTCTGCGCGTTGGTGGGCAGGCCCAACGTGCCCCCGTGCCCCGCGGTATCGACCGCGATGACCTTGAACCCGAGGTCGACGAGCCGGGACAGCGTCTGGGCGTAGAGGATGCCCTCGGCGGAGAAGCCGTGGACGACCACGAGGGGCACGCCGTGCCCGCAGATCGCCACACCAACCTGATGACCATCGGGCAGGGTGATCTCATGACGAGCGAGACGCGGCAGCGCTCCGTGGACCTCGTCGAGGGCCGGGCCGGGTCCGATGATCGGCTCGGTCGAGGTGGCGAGGTGCCGCACCTTCTTCGATCGGCCAGGCGGATCGGGCACGACGATGGGTCCGGCGAAGTCGTGTGCCACATCGGCGTCAGTGCCGGCCCGCACCACGATCGGTTCCCACCCTTGGTCCCGCATGCTCCAAGTCTTGTCTGTGGGCGAGGGTGCGTCGGACATCCTCAGGTCATCGACCTTTCGCCCCGAGGTCATGAGCGGAGGACGAAGTGAGCATCAGCGGAGGATGCGGCGAGCGTCGTCGCAGTCACGCTGGATCTGGGCGACGAGGTCCTCGACCCGATCGAAGCGCTCCTCGCCGCGCAGGCGCTCCAGGAAGGTCACGCGGACGTGCTCGTCGTAGAGGTCGCCCTCGAAGTCGAGGACGTGAGCCTCGAGCAGGCTGGCGTGCGCCTCCACGTAGAAGGTCGGTCGTCGGCCCAGCGACAGCGCAGCCGGGAGGACGGCGCCGTCGCTGCGGTGGAACCAGCCCGCGTAGATCCCGTCGGCCGGGAGCAGGATGTCGCCCGGCACGGACACGTTGGCGGTGGGATAGCCGAGCTCGCGACCGCGCTCGTCGCCGTGGGCCACGATGCCGCGCACCTCATAGGGCCGTCCGAGCATCCTCTGAGCGGCGTCGAGGTCGCCCTGCACCAGAGCGTGGCGGATGGCGGTGGACGAGGCGCGGTCCTCCGGGCCGGCGGCGCGGCCCTCGGCGTCGACGAGACGCAGGCCCTCCACCTCGAACCCGAGCTCCTCGCCCATCTCCGTCAGGAGCGCCACGTTGCCTTTGCGCTGGTGGCCGAAGTGGAAGTCCTCCCCCACGATCACGACCTTGGCCCCGAGGCAGGCCACGAGCACCTCCCGCACGAACTCCGCCGCTGGCTCCTTCGATCGGGCCTCGTCGAAGGCGATCACCAGGCAGCGATCCACGCCGGTGGCGGCCAGCAGCTCGAGCTTCTGCTCGAGATCGGTGAGCAGACGCGGGGCCGACTCCGGTCGCACGACAGCGGCGGGGTGGCGGTCGAACGTCACGACGGCGCTGGCCACCCCGGCCGCGTCGGCCCGCCGCCTGACCTCTGCGATCACGGCCTGATGCCCGAGGTGCACACCGTCGTACGCACCGATCGTCACGACGCTCCCCGCGCCCGGCCGGCAGGCGTCGACGTCGCGGAGCACCTCCATCGGCAGGAGGCTACGAGCCCGAGGCAATAGGTTCCGATTCGACGAGCCCGAGGCAATGAGTACCGCATACGGGACCTAGTGCCTCATGCGCTCGAGAACTGAACCTATTGCCTCGGAGGGTGGTGGTCATCACCCGGCGCTCGCGAGGACGACGCCGGGCTTCACGGTGCCTGGGTGATGGGGTTCGTACACGGCCAGCAGTGCGCCGGCGGCGTCGAGCACGGCCCACGGGCCAGCGCCCTCGACGCCGAGCACTTCGGTCGGGAGCACCTTGCCGTGGGCGATGTCGCCCGCCACCGCGTCGTCGACAAACACGACGGCGAGGTCTCGCATCGCGGCAGCGGGGCTGAGCAGGCCCTCGGGCGTGAGGGCGTCGAGCGCCACGGCCTCGTCGATCGTGAACGAGCCGATGGCGGTACGACGCAGGTCCCGAAGGTGGGCGCCGCCGCCGAGCGCGGTGCCGATGTCCGCGGCGATGGATCGGATGTAGGTACCGGAGCTGCACTCAACCTCGATCGGGAAGCATCCCGGCGCCACCGCATCGCCCACCTGCAGCGAGTGCACCGTCACCGGGCGAGGCTCACGCTCGATCTCGATGCCCTCTCGGGCCAGCTCGTGGAGTCGACGGCCGTCGACCTGGATGGCTGACACCATCGGCGGCACCTGCAGAAGGTGGCCAACGAACTCGGCGGCCGCAGTCCGCACCGCATGGAGGTCGACGTGGGTCATGTCCCAGGAGCCGGTCACGTCACCGGAGGCGTCGAGGGTGGAGGTGGAGGTGCCGAGCACGACCACGCCTGTGTAGCGCTTCGAGGTGAGCCCCAAGTAGCGCAAGAGGCGCGTGGCCTTGCCTACACCGAGGAGCAAGACGCCTGTGGCATCGGGGTCGAGCGTGCCGGAGTGCCCGATCTTGCGCGTGCCGAGCAGCCCCCGAGCCTTGGCCACCACGTCGTGACTCGTAAGCCCGGCGGGCTTGTCGACCACGGCCAACCCGTCAGGACCGGCGACCGCGCTGCGGCGGCCCACTACACCTGGTCGTCGCGGATGGAGTGCAGCACCTCTTCGAGTCGCGCCGCGCCCCGCGCCACCTCGTAAGGACGGAAGATCA
>JBKJSO010000060.1:0-3164 GCA_046595835.1 Acidimicrobiales bacterium
ACTCGAGCGGCTGCTCCTGCGCATCGGGGCGCTGGTCGAGGAGGTGCCCGAGATCGTCGAGCTTCGGGCCGATCCGATCCTCGTGTCCGCCGACGGCGCCATCCTCACCGACATCGGCGTGGCCGTCGCCCCCCTGGAGCAGGAGCCGCTTCCGCCGCTTCGTCGCATCTGACGACGACGTCGGGTCAGGACTTGTTGGACCGGCCCCGTCGAGCACGCGGCGCGGCGGCTCCGGCCGGCGCGGGCTCAGCATCGAGCTCCGGTAGGGCGATCTCCTGCGTGAGATCCTCCGATACCTCGGCGACGGCGGCGGCCGGGGTGGCGACGGGTCGGGGCCCCGGCTTGGCGAACGGCTTGCGCTGGTCGCCGGTGCCCTGGGCGAGGCCGACGCGCTCCAGTGACTCCTGCAGCTCGCGCAGCGTGGCCTGCAGGGCGGCTCGATCAGCCCGCTGGTTCTGCACGACGAGCATGCCCACGCCCAGCACCACGAAGCACAGCCCGGCCACCCCGCCAGAGAGAAGGTAGGGGAACTGGCTCGGGACGCGGTCGACGCTCGCCGCGCCGTTCCATCCCAGGAAGACGAGCAGGAACCCCAAGGCGCAGAGGCCGACGCCGAGCTGACCACCGAGGCGGCTCCAGATCACCTTGGCCTTGGCCGCGTCGTTGTCCGGTGTGTGGTTGTCCATCTCAGGCTCCCAAGTAGGTCTCGCGAAGGTTGGCGTTGCGGATCTCGTCGCCGACTCCGGTGTAGATGAGGGTGCCCTTCTCCATGATCAGGGCACGGTCGGCGTACGGCAGCACACCCACGTTCTGTTCGACGATCAGCACCGTCACTCCGTCGTCGTTGATGCGCTTCACGACCTCGAAGACGGTCCTGGCCAGGGTGGGGCTCAGGCCGAGGGAGGCCTCGTCGATGAGCAGCAGTCGGGGTCGGGACATGAGCGCTCGACCAATGGCCAGCATCTGCTGCTCGCCACCGGACAGCGTCCCCGCCATCTGCCCGGCCCGCTCGCTCAGCCGGGGGAAGTAGTCGTAGACGAGCGAGCGCTGCTCCTCTACGACCTTGGTGTCCCGGCGCTGCACCCAGGCACCCATGCGCAGGTTGTCGGCCACGGAGAGCCGAGGAAACACGCGCCGGCCCTCAGGGGAGAGGGAGATGCCATCGGCCACGAGGCTGGCGGGCGAGCGTCCGGCGATCTCCGTGCCGGCGAGGCGGATCGAGCCGCTGTCGGGTGTGAGCAGTCCGGCGATCGTGGCGACCGTGGTGGTCTTGCCGGCCCCGTTCAGCCCAAAGAGCACCGCGGTCTCTCCCTCCTCCACCTCGAAGGAGATGCCGTGCAGGACTGGGAAGCCGTAGCCGACCGTGAGGGACTCGACCTCGAGCAGCGCCATCAGCTCGTTCCCTCGCGGTCGTAGATCTTGTCGGGGTCGTCGCCGAGGTACGCCCGCACGACCTCAGGGTGGCGTCGCACGTCGTCGGGCAGACCTTCTGCGAGCACCTCACCGAAGTTCAGGCAGTACATGTAGTCGGAGATGCGCGTCACGAGCGGCACGTGGTGGTCGATCATCACGATCGTGAGCTCGAACTCCTCGCGCAGCTTCAGCAGGAGGTCGCCGAGCTCCTCCGCCTCCTCGGGGCCCATGCCCGATCCGGGCTCGTCGAGGAGGAGGATGTCGGGGTCGGTGGCGAGCACCGCGGCCAGCTCAAGACGCTTCAGGATGCCGTACGGGAGACCCTGCACGCGTGTGTTCTCGAGATGGGCCAAGCCCATGAGGTCGAGGATGGCTTGGGCGCGCTCGGTGATGTGACGCTCCACCTCGAAGGTCTTGGGCGAGCCGAAGATGCCCGCGAGGGGGTCGTAGTCGACCTCGAGGTGCTGAGCCGTCTTGAGGTTCTGGCCCGCCGTCGATCCCTTCACGAGGCCCACGTTCTGGAACGTGCGCCCCATGCCGAGGTTGGTGCGCTTGTGGACCGGGAGGTCGGTGACGTCCTGACCGCGGTAGCGGACTCGGCCCGACGTGGGCGCGTAGAACCCGGTGATGCAGTTGAACAGCGTGGTCTTGCCGGCCCCGTTCGGACCGATGATCCCCACGATCTCCCACTCGTCGATGCGGATGTTGACGTCGCGGAGCGCCTGCACGCCGCCGAAGCGGATGTTGACGTCGTCCGTCCGGAGGAGAGTGGTGCGCTCGTCGGGCGAGGGTGTGGCAGCGGTGTCAGGCGCGGACATCGGTGTTCTGCACCTCCTTCTCGGCCTTGATGAACCGGAAGACGCCACCGCGCAGCCAGCGGCCCACGGTGTCGGTCAGCTGGCCGAAGCCGCCAGGGAACAGTGTGATCGTGAGCAGGAGCAGCACGGGCCCGAGCACCAGCGGCATGACCTCAGCGGTGAGGCGGATCGGGTCCTTGGCGAAGAGGTGGTCGACATGGAGGATCGCCAGCAGCTCACCGTTTCGGAGCAGGGCGAAGAAGGCGGCGCCGGCCACCACGCCGGCGCGGTTCCGAAGCCCGCCGATCACCGTCATCATGATGAAGACAAGCGCCAGGCGGAAGTCGAACGGGTTGGCCACCACGTTCGTGTCGCGGTGGGCCAGCAGCGCACCGCCGAGACCAGCGAAGAGGCCGGACACCGCGAAGGCCAGGACGGTGTACGCCTTCACGTTGATGCCCCACGTGGCTGCCACGCGCGGGTTCTCACGAAGCGCTAGGAGGGCCCGGCCGCCCTTGGTGGCGATCAGGCGCCAGTCGAGGAACACCACCAGGGCGAGCACGATCAGGCAGAGGTAGTAGTAGCGGAAGTCGCTTTCGAAGCCGAGGGGTCGCGGTGCGGCTTGCCCAGCCGTGCCGCCGGTGAGCGACTCCACCTGGAAGATGCTCTCCTGGGTCATGATCCCGTAGCTCAGGGTGATCAGGCCGAAGTACAGGCCCGTGACCCGCAGGGACACCGCGCCGAGCAGGGCGGCCTGTGCGGCGCCGACGAGGGCGGCCACGAGGGCGGCAACGTAGAACTCCTGGCCCATCTGGGTGACCACGTAGGCCGAGGTGAACGCTCCGATCCCCACGAACGCCTGGTGGCCGAGCGAGATCGTGCCCACGTAGCCGATGAGCACGTTCAGCGAGAGGCCGATGACCGCGAAGATCACCGCCTCGCTGGCCGCGTTGG
>JBKJSO010000426.1:0-3106 GCA_046595835.1 Acidimicrobiales bacterium
CGACATCGCGGCCTACGCGACCGGTGCACGCGGCACGGTCACCATCGAGGGGCAACCCGTGTTCGCCGTCGGCCTCGAACCTGGTCGCGGCCATGTGCGGGTCGAGGCCCGCCACGGGCGACTCCCAGCCGCGCCGCGTGAGATCGCACTCGGGCGTTCGGCGCGGCGTGCAGTCGGAGCGGGGATCGGTGACGAGGTGCAGGCGACGACGGTGAACGGTCGCCGGATCAAGCTGCGTGTCGTCGGTGAGGCGCTGGTGCCGGCACTGAACACGACTGGGAACGAGGGCGTCTCGGAGGGAGCGATCATGACCCTCGAGGGTCTCCGCGCCGTGGCCGGGCTCCGCCCCTCGTTCGTGCTCATCGATGTGGCCCCCGGTGACACAGCTGCGCGCCTCGCAGCGCTCGACAAGCGGTACGAGGAGGCGGCGAGCGTGCTCACGGACCAGCAACCGGCCGACATCCGTAGCTTCGACCAGGTGCGCGGCGTGCCGTTGCTGCTCGCGGGGTTGCTCGGCCTGCTGGGCGCTGGCGTTCTCGCGCACGCCCTCATGACGGCAGCCACCCGTCGAACGCGCGAGCTCGCGCTGCTGAAGGTCATCGGTTTCACCCGACGGGCCGTGAGCGTCACAGTGGCCGTTCATGCCACCGCGCTCGCGGGTCTCGCAGTCGTGGTCGGCGTGCCGCTTGGGTTGTTGTTCGGCCGCTGGGCGTGGCAGGTGTTCGCCGACCGCATCGGCGTTGAACCCGCAGTGGTCACCCCGCTCGGGGCGATCGCCCTGACCGCCGCCCTGGCCTGTGTGATCGCCAACGTGTTGGCCGCGATCCCCGCTGCGCGCGCCCGCCGCACGCGCCCAGCCGAGTCGCTCAGCGCCGAGTAGCAGGGGCTCAGGCGAAGGTCGGCGGCGCTAGGCCCCCGCGGGGGCCACCTCGATGCGGTCCTGCGGCCACTCGCGGGCGGTGGCGAAGGCCGTTCGGGCCGCACTGACGAGGTCGGTGGGCGTGAGCGCCTGGCCCGGATAGCAGGCCACGCCCGCCCGAACGGTGCGAGACCCCGGCTTGGTGCCGAGAGCGCGGCGCAGCCGCTCCACGGCCCACACCGCGCCGTCCTCAGGCGTGTCCTCGAGCATGAGGCCAAAGGTGCCGTCGGCCATCCGGGCCCCGATGTCGGCGGCTCGCAGGGTGGAGCGGACCATGGCCGTGACCACCTGCGGGTTCGACGGCACGACGGGGCCGTCGGGTAGCCCGTCGACCACCTCGAAGAGCGCGAGGGCGAGCGGACGCAGGACGCGTCGGCAGGCGATCAGGCGCCAGCTGACGGTGGCGAGGAAGAACGGCTCGGCGAAGAGGCCGCTGCTCGGGTCGAGCAGGAAGTGGTCGACCGGCAGCGCCCCGTCTGGTTCCTCATCGCGCCCCGCGTCCCCCATCACCTGCGAGGGTACTGCGCCCGATTGGCCCTATTCCCGATGGGTGACCGCGAGGTCGACGATGTCACCCATGATCTTGGTGAGCTCGAAGTCCTTCGGGGTGTACACCGCCGCTACACCGCCAGCCAGCAGCCGGGGACGATCCTCCTCGGGGATGATGCCGCCTGCGATGACCGGCGCCGTGACACCTCGCTCGCGGGCCAGGCGCACCACCTCCGGCACGAGCTCGAGGTGGCTGCCCGACAGGATCGACAGGCCGATGACATCGACGTCTTCGTCGAGGGCCACGGAGGCGATCTGCTCGGGCGTGAGGCGGATGCCCTGGTAGATGACCTCCAGGCCGGCGTCGCGCGCCGCCACCGCGATCTGCTCGGCGCCGTTGCTGTGCCCGTCGAGGCCGGGCTTGGCGACGAGGAGGCGAGGCGGCCCGCCGGGCAGCTGCTTCACGCGCTCGGCGAGGGCCCGCAAGCCGTCGCTGCCTCCCGCCACACCAGCCGCCGCTGCCACACCGGTTGGCGCCCGGTACTCGCCGAACACGTCACGCAGGACGTCGGCCCACTCGCCGGTGGTGCCACCGGCGTGGGCGAGGTCGATGGTGGCGGGCATCACGTTCTCGCCGGACACGGCGACGCGCCGCAGCTCGTCGAGCGAGCGCTTCACGGCGTCGTCGTCCCGGTTGGCTCGCCACTCGACGACCCCGGCCACCGTCTCGGCCTCGAGGGCAGGATCGACCTTGAGGATCGAGCCCTCACCCTCCAGAGGGGACGGGAGCGCCTCGGTGAACGTGTTGACGCCGACCACCTTGAGGTCGCCTGACTCGAGCCGCCGCATGCGCTCGGCATGGCTGGCTACGAGGCGGCCCTTCAGCTCGTCGATCGCCTCGAAGGCCCCGCCGAGCGACAGCACCTCCTCGAGCTCAGCCCAGGCCGCATCGGCCAGCTCGCCGGTGAGGCGATCCATCACCACCGATCCCTCGAACAGGTCGGGGTACTCGAGCAGGTCGGTCTCGTAGGCCAGCACCTGCTGCATGCGCAGCGCCCACTGCTGATCCCACGGACGGGGCAGGCCAAGGGCCTCGTTCCACGCGGGCAGCTGGATCGAGCGAGCGCGAGCGTCGCGCGACAGCGTGACGCCCAGCATCTCCAGCACGATCCGTTGCACGTTGTTCTCGGGCTGCGCCTCGGTGAGCCCGAGGCTGTTCACCTGCACCCCGTAGCGGAACCGGCGCGCCTTCGGATCGGTGACGCCGTAGCGCTCGAGACCGATGCGATCCCAGAGCTGCGTGAAGGCCCGCATCTTGGCCGTCTCCTCCACGAAGCGAATGCCGCTGTTCACGAAGAAGCTGATCGACGCGAACACCGCGGGGAACCGGTCGGCATCGACCTGGCCCGACTCCTGCACCGCATCGAGCACGCCGATGGCCGTGGCGAGCGAGTAGGCCAGCTCCTGCACGGGCGTAGCTCCGGCTTCTTGCAGGTGGTAGCTGCACACGTTCATCGGGTTCCACAGCGGCACCCACTCCGCGCAGAACGCCACCATGTCCACGATCAGCCGGCGCGACGGCAGCGGCGGGAAGATGTACGTGCCGCGCGACAGGTACTCCTTCACGATGTCGTTCTGGGTGGTGCCCCGCAGGTCCTTGCTCGGCACCCCTTGGCGCTCGGCGTTGGCCACGTAGAG
>JBKJSO010000134.1:0-17227 GCA_046595835.1 Acidimicrobiales bacterium
CTCGTGCCGACGTCGACGTAGTGGATACCCTTGGCCCGGACAGACTCGGCGCGGGCGATGTCGTCTCGGTAGTACGAGTTGCCGCCGTCGATGATCACGTCGCCTTTCTCGAGGTTCTCTGCGAGGTCGCTAACCGTCTTTGCCGTGATCTCCCCGGCGGGCACCATCACCCACACCGCTCTGGGGGCCGACAGCCTGCTCACGAGGTCAGCGATGGAGGAGGAGCCGGTCATGCCCTCGTTCTCCAACGCTTCGACGGCGTCGGGATCGACGTCGAAGACCACACAGTCATGACCGCCAGCCTTCAACCGGCGGACCAGGTTCGCACCCATCCGTCCCAGTCCGACCATTCCTAGCTCCATGGTTCTCTCCGATCGCGAGGTCAGCGCCTCCGTGGATTCAGGATTCGTCATCGGATGCGCACTCCCGAGATGGCTCGGGCAATGGACAGCCGCTGGATCTCTGAAGTCCCCTCGAAGAGGGTGAAGATCTTGGCGTCGCGGTGCCAGCGCTCGAGCGGGCAATCGCGCATGTAGCCGTAACCACCGAGGATCTGGATCGCTTGGTCGGTCACCCAGACCGCGTTCTCTCCCGCGTAGAGCTTCGACATCGAGCCCTCGCCAGCCTCGAAAGCCTTGCCAGCCCCCGCCATCCAGCCCGCTCGCCACACGAGCAGGCGGGCGGCGTCCGTGCGTGTCCTCATGTCCGCCAGCATGAAGGCGATCGCCTGGTTCTCGATGATCGCTCGACCGAACTGCTTGCGCTCTTTCGCGTAGTCCAGCGCGTACTCATAAGCGGCCCTCGCGATGCCGACGGCTTGAGCACCCACGGCGGGGCGAGAGGCCTCGAAGACGGCCATTGCCGGCTGTACCCGCGCTCCCTTGCCCTCGCGGGCTCGCGCAAGCCGCTCGTCGAGCTTCTCCTTGCCGCCGAGCAGGCACCGGCCCGGGACCCGGCAGTCGTCGAGGATCACCTCAGCGGTGTGAGAGGCACGAATACCCATCTTCTTGAACTTCTGGCCCATGCTCAGCCCAGGTGTGCCCGGCGGCACCACGAAGCTCGCCTGCCCTCGCGCTCCAAGCGCAGCGTCTACTGATAGGACCAGAACGTGCACGTCGGCGATGCCGCCGTTGGTGATGAACGTCTTGGTGCCGTTGAGCACCCATTCATCGGTGGCTTCGTCGTACACGGCGCGGCTTCGCAGGGAGCTCACGTCGGAGCCGGCGTCCGGCTCGGTCACGCCGAACGCGGCGAGGTTGACCTTGCCGTTGTCTCCCTCGAAACAGAGTGGGAGCCATTCGCCGATCTGCGCCGGGGTTCCATTGGCCATGATCCCGGCGACGCCGAGGGCCGTCCCGAAGATGGCGAGGCCGATGCCTGCGTCGCCCCAGGCGATCTCCTCGAGAACGACGGGCATCAGGACGCCGGTCGGGTCGGTGAACGCGTTGGCGACGAAGTCCAGGGAGTAGAGCCCCATGGTGGCCGCCTCCTCAATGATCGGCCATGGCGTCTGCTCCCGTTCGTCCCAGTCGTGGGCGGCCGGCCGGATCACGTCCTCGGCGAAGCCGTGGACCCATTCCTGGATCCTGACTTGGTCCTCGTTCAACCCGAGCGAGAACCCGATCTCATGAGACTGCCCGGCTACACCCTCAGAGGTCGACGCGGGAGGCTCGTGTCCGTGTCGGCTGATGGTTTCCTCGGCTGCGCGATGGCCAGCGAGGCTGGTCACTTCCGGCTTGGTGAGCGTCATGAGCGGTCCTTCTACTGGTGGGTCGAGCCTCTCGCGAGGCGTGCCTGTCGGCACTGGCGAGACACGACAGGTCTCTCGGAGGGTGACTGTTGGATGGCGACATCGGCATCGACACGTTCGGCGGCGACGTGATGCGTCGCACTCCTGTTCGCGGGTGCCGCACCTTGGGAGCGGTCAAAGGCCCTGACGACGCTCCCACCGCCCGTCACGACTTGCCCACCTCGGCGCGCTTGGTCTCGAGGGTTGCCAGGAGGTCGTCGAAGCTCTTCTCGAACGATGCGACGCCTTCGTCCTCGAGGGTTCCCCCGACATCGGTCATGCTCACCCCGATGGCCTCCAGACGGTCGAGGGTGCGCTGGGCATCGTCGACGTCGGACTCGATGGTGCCAGCCACGGTCCCATGGTCTTCAAAGGCGGTGATCGTGGCTTCGGGCAGCGTGTTGATCGTGTCGGGGCCGATGAGGCCGTCGACGTAGCGGGTATCCGCGTAGGCGGGGTTCTTGGTCGACGTCGAGGCCCAGAGCGGCCGCTGCGGTTGGGCGCCGCGGGCGGCGAGGGCCTCCCAGCGGGGGCCTTGGAAGCGGCGTCGGAAGAGCTGGTAGGCGAGCTTGGCCTGGGCGAGCGCGGCGCGCCCTCGTAGCCCGAGCGCTTCGTCGGTGCCGATCGCTTCCAACCGCCGGTCGACCTCGGTGTCGACGCGGCTGACGAAGAACGACGCGACACTGTGGACCTGTGCGAGGTTCTTGTCGCACGCCTCAAGCCCTGCCAGGTAGGCCTCGATGATCTGGTCGTAGCGCTCGAGACTGAACAGCAGCGTGATGTTGATGCTGCGGCCTTCGCCGATCATCTTGCGCACCGCAGGCACACCGACCGGTGTCGCGGGGATCTTGACAAACAGGTTCGGCTCGTCGATGCGCTCATGTAGCGACCGCGCCGCGTCGATCGAACGTGCGGTGTCACGAGCGAGGTCGGGCGCCAGCTCGACGGAGACGAAGCCGTCGCCGCCGCCGCTCTGGTCATAGACCGGGCGCAGCTGGCCAAGCGCCTCATCGATGTCGTCGATGACCATCGCCCAGTAGGCGCTGTCGACGGACGCGCCGCTGCGGATGAGATCGCGGAACTGTGCGTCGTAGTCGGCTGAGCCGCTGATGGCCTTGGCGAAGATGGTGGGGTTGGAGGTCACGCCGCGAATGCCGGCCTCGATCAGGCGGTGCAGCTCACCCCCGCGCAGATGGCCGCGGGTGAGGTTGTCGAGCCACGGGCTCTGGCCCTGGTCGCTATAGAGCTGTTGGAGCTTGGTCATCGTGGTGCTCGTTCGTCGCTTGGCTGGTCAGTGCTTGTCGCCGGGGAAGACGTCAGTCTCCGACTTGTGCCAGACGGGGTGGTCGCCGGCGGTCTCGACGTTGAAGCCGTAGTCGAAGGCCAGCGTGCCGCCGAGGGTCCCGCCAATGACGGTGAGCGCGGCCGCGGCCAGGGTGAGGCCGAGGGCAAGCGCGGGAGTGGAGGGTTCGTCCCAGAAGGCCAAGGCTCGTACGGCGATCCCGACCGCAACAAGAACCGTCACGGTGATCATCGTCCAAGCGTGGGCGTTGGCGGTGCGCCGCGCCTGGGTTCCCTTCTCCGTCGAACGGAGCCAGTCCCAGAAGCCCGTGAGCGCGGCGAGCACGGAGACGGCGGCGCCTCCGATGAGGACGAATGACGCGGTCCGGTAGAAGTCGCGGGCCCATGGTTGGTCGTCGCCGCCGGTGAAGGAGATGACATCGAAGGCGACTGCGAGCAGATAGGCCCCGATGGGGATGTCGGTGAGGGGCGGATGCAGCGGCTTGCCGGCCCAACCGCGTGGTCCTTTGAAGGGGCGGCCTCGCAGTGTGAGCGCGGGACGGAACGAGAATCTACGCATGTGCTGCCTCCGGTGAGGTGGTGGCCGGTGTCGCTCCGGTGGGGTCGGATGAGAGGATGGACTCTCCTTCTATCAATAACTATCCTTGACGATACGCTGGCCCTCCAGTATCGTCAAGGCTGATCTGCTTTAGAGAGGCGTTCCGTGACCCTGACCATCTACGGCGACTTCAACTGCCCCTTCTCGGCACTTGCCAGTGTCAGAGCCGACGTGCTCCTCGCTGCGGGCACCCACGAGATCGACTGGCGTGCGATCCAGCACGACACGACGATCCCGGCCTCTGGCGAGCCCGTCGACGCTGAGATCGCCGCCGCGCTGGCGGCCGAGATCGCCACGATCCTCGAGCTGAGCGAGCACGACCTGCGCCTGCGTCTCGTGGTGCCGCCCGTCCTCTCGAACACGGCGCTCGCCTCGGCTGCGTTCGCGGCGGCGGGCGACCAGGCGGACCGGCTCCGGGGGCGCATCTTCGCCGCCGTGTGGGCTGAAGGGCGCAACCTCGCCAACCCCATCGAACTCCGCCGGCTCGACGCGAATGGCCGCGACGTCGCCACCGCTCGCAGGTGGCAGGCCGAGTTCGGCGCGCTTCCTCGGCCGATCACTCCGACCTTGGTTCTGCCCGACGGATACGTATCGCGGGGGCTGGGTGCGGTGGCCCGGCTGGCGGATCTTGCTACAGCAGTCTCGGCATCCTGACCAAGGAGGAGGAATCCAGTGGGTGAGAACGCCGGGGCCGTCGATGACGACCTACTGGCCGCGCGACTGGCCCACTCTGATCACAACTGTTGCGTCCGCCTCGACGCGAAGCTGCGCGCACCGAAGGGCCGGTAGTGGACTGGGCGGGCTGGGCCGTGTTCGGGCTGGTCGCCACCACGGGGCTCACCTCGGTGATGATCCTCGCCCAGCTCGCCGGCCGGACTCGCCTCGACCTGCCGCTCATGCTCGGCACCATCACGACCGAGGATCCTGACCGTGCCCGGGTGGCCGGCTTCGTGATCCACCTCGCCATTGGCCAGGTGTTCGCGCTGTTCTACGCGGCCGGGTTCGCCGCGCTGGACCGCTCGGACTGGTGGCTCGGCGCACTGTTCGGGCTCGCCCACGCCGCCCTCGCGCTGACCGTGCTGGTCCCGTTGCTCCCCGGCGTCCACCCCCGCATGGCCAGCGAGCGCGCCGGTCCCGAGTCCACGGCGGTGCTCGAACCGCCGGGCCTGTTCTCACTCAACTACGGCACCGCCACGCCACTGGTTGCGCTGGCCGCTCACGTCGCCTACGGCGCCGTGCTCGGGCTGTTCCTCGGGACCGGCTGACCGATGGTCCTGGCAAGCCGATCGACAACGAGCGGTCGTCGCGTGCCGATCGCCGACTACGGGCTGATCGGTGACACTCGCTCGGCTGCCCTTGTGGCACCCGACGGTTCGATCGACTGGTGGTGCGTCACACGCTTCGACGACCCACCGATGTTCGGACGTCTCGTCGGCGGAGACGAGGCGGGCCGGTTCTCGATCGGCCCCAACGACGAGGCGCGAGTAGCTGGTCGCGCCTACCGGCCCGACACGGTGACCCTGATTACCACGTGGCAAGTCGACGGAGGCGAGCTCGAGCTGGCCGACACCCTCATCGCCGAGGTCGAAGGCCGCCTCCTCCCCGGCACCGTGCTCGTTCGCCGGCTCACGGCGCGAGGGCGAACAGTGCACGCCCAGCTCCACCTTGCGCCTCGCTTCGGATACGACCGCCAGCGGTCGCGACGCGTCAGTTACCGCGCCGGCGCATTGGTGTGCGAACGCGGCGACCTAGCCATCGCCGTCACATCCGATGGCCCCACCCTCCATGCCGACCGAAACGTCTACTTCGAGGTGCATCCGGGCGAACCGGTGACGATCGTCCTCACTGCTAGTCGCCGGACCGCCCTCGTGGTCGTACCCCCCGCCGTGGCCTTGGCTGAGGTCGTGCGCGATGAAGCCAGGTGGCGCGCCTGGGCCGCGGGCATCAAGGCGACCAACCGCCGCGGGGTCGTGGTGCGCAGTCTCATCACACTGCAGCTCCTCACCTACTCACCCTCTGGCGCGCCCGTCGCAGCACCGACGACGTCACTACCCGAGCGCCTTCGTGGCGACCGCAACTGGGACTACCGCTACGCGTGGCCGAGGGACGCGTCGATCGGCATCGAGGCCTTTCTCGCCGCTGGCAAGCCTCAGGAGGCCCGCGCGTTCATCGCATGGCTTCTACACGCCAGTCGGCTGTCCCGACCTCGCCTGCCCGTCCTGTTCACTTTGGACGGCAGGCCGGGCCCGGCCGAGAGGGAGCTCGACGGCTGGCCGGGTTACGGCGGAAGCCAGCCCGTCCGGATCGGCAACGGGGCCGTGAGCCAACACCAGCTCGACGGCTATGGCTGGGTGATCGACGCTGCCTGGCTCCTCACCGCCGCGGGTCACCATCTGTACGGCGAGACGTGGCGTGCCATCGCCAGCTTCGCCGACCATGTCGCCGCGACCTGGACCGAACCGGATGCCGGGATCTGGGAGATGCGGGCAGAACCTGCGCACCACGTCCACTCCAAGGCCACGGCATGGCTTGCGCTCGACCGCGCCAGCCGAATCGCTGATGCTCGCGGTGATCGACACCGCCGCCGCCTCAACCGGTGGACCACGCAGCGCGACGCCCTGGCCCATGACCTCCGCGGCCGGGGGTTCGACCACTCCCAGCATTCGTACACCGCGGTGTATGGCCTGCCCGCTCTCGACTCCGCCCTGCTCGTGCTCCCTCGGCTGGGGATCGAACCAGCCTCGAGCCCACGCGTCGTCGGCACGGTCGACGCTATCCGCGAGCAGCTCAGCGCAGGCGGCCCCCTCCTGTACCGCTACCTACCCGGCACCGACGGCCTTCCCGGTGGCGAGGGCGCGTTCCTGCCCTGCTCCTTCTGGCTCGTTCGAGCCCTTGCCCACACGGGCCGGCGCGACGAGGCCGAGGTCCTGCTCGACGAGCTCATCTCCCTCGGCGGTCCGCTCGGCCTCTTCGGCGAAGAGATGGACCCCGTCACCGGGGAGCATCTCGGCAACTACCCCCAAGCCCTGACCCACTCCGCCCTCGTCCAGGCGGCCGTCGCTCTCGACGAATGCACGCTCAACCCGACGAGAACACGCGACCAGCCATGCTGAGGGTGACTGAAGTGGCCGGCTTCATCGGTGCCCGGCTGGCAGGAGCCGCTTACGTCCCCCAGATCTGGCACCTGATCCACGAGCGCTGCTCGGCGGGCCTCAGCCGCGTCGCCTTCACCGTATGGCTCGTCGCATCGGCGCTCGTCACGACTTACGCGATCGCCATCGGCGCGGTCGTCTTCGTCGCGCTCGGCGCAATCCAGCTGACCGCGACCACCGTGATCGTCGTGTTCACCACCAAGTACGAGCACTCCTACTGCGCCAGCCACCTTCCGGACCCCGTGTCAGGATGAACCATGGCGTTCCCGACTCGTTTCACCTCCATGTTCGGGTGTCGTCAGCCGATCCAGCAGGCGGGGATTGGGGGGATTACCGGCGCTGAGTTGGCTCTGGCCGTCGCCCGCGCCGGAGCCCTTGGCATGCTGAGCGGAGCAGCGGGCCGGGACGCGCTCTCCATGCAGCTCGACACCGTTGCCAGTGACCTGGCTGTCGGGGTCAACTTCCTCGTACCGTTTCTCGACCGCGATGCCGTGGAAGAGGCGTCGAGGCGGGCGCCGCTGGTCGAGTTCTTCTGGGGTGAACCGGATCCGCTGCTTGTCGAGGTCGTGCATGCCGGTGGCGCTCGCGCTGGGTGGCAGGTTGGTTCCGCTGAGGAGGCCCGAGCCGCCGAGGATGCCGGCTGCGATCTGGTGGTCGCTCAAGGAATTGAGGCGGGAGGCCACGTCCGCGGCACGATCGGCCTGTTGGCCCTCCTGAGCGAGGTGTGCGCTGCGGTTGAGGTGCCGATCGTTGCTGCCGGCGGGATCGGCACGGGTCGGGCGATGGCGGCTGCTGTGATGGCGGGGGCCGACGCGGTACGGGTTGGCACTCGCTTCCTCGCCGCTCTCGAGTCCACGGCCCACCCCACCTATGTTGCGGCGCTGATCGCGGGCCACGCTGATGACACGGTGCTCACGACGGCGTTCGGTGATGGTTGGCCCGACGCTCCACATCGGGTCCTGCGGTCCGCGATCAGGGCGGGCGAGCGGCGCGGTAACGCGCAATCGTGGAGTCCGATGTGGCCCACGATCACGTCGACCGGAGCGATCGAAGCGCAGGCGCTCTACGCGGGCCAGTCGGTCGGAGCGGTGACCGCGCGTCAGCCTGCGGCGGAGATCGTCGCGGAGATCGCCGACGAGGCCCGCCGGCTGCTCGACTCAGCGGGGGCTTGGCGTTTGCCTGGCTCGACCTAGCGCGACCTCGATGATCGACCGGGCTTGCGGAGTGAGATCGCGCAGGGGTCGGTTGCGGTGTGCCCGCTCTCCGAGCTCAACCTGGACGATCGCGTCAAGTCCGAAGCGCTCGTAGACGTCGATGAGGAGTGCGAGCTCCACGGCGTAGCCGTCGGCTAGGTCGATCTCGTCCAGAACAGCGCGGCGGATGGCGTATTCGCCGGCAAGTGGTTGGGCGATGTGGGCTAGCTCGGGCCAGAAGAGCTGCAGCAGGGGACGGGCCACGAGCTCAGTGACCCGCCCGCCCTCGTCGGCCCGTCCGTAGAGCGCGCGTCGGTAGCGCGGCTTGACGAGCATCGCGCAGCGGTTCTGGCGTAGCGGGGCCGCGAGCGCCGTGATCTGGTCGGGTGTGAGGCTGGTCAGATCGCCATCGACGAACACGATGATCTCGGCTGTCGTGGCTTCGATCGCCCGTCGCATTGCGTGGCCCTTGCCGGTTGCAGCGCAGGAGATCACGCGCGCTCCCGCGGCCTCCGCTACCGCGACCGTGGCGTCCACTGACCCGTCGTCGACGACGAGAACCTCACTTCTTGGCGGCCAGCTGCCGGCGTTGGTGGTAGCGGCGAGGGCGGCCTCAACCACCTGGGTAAGCGTGTGCTCCTCGTCGCGAGCTGGAATGCATACGGCGAGATCCGGTCGCGACAGTGAGCCTGTGTCGGTCTCACGGAGGCGATCCGGATTCTTGGTCAAGCCCGCTGGCGACGACGTCATGCCCGAAGCCCGGCGAGGGCGAGGAACTCGGCCCGGGTGCGAGCATCGTGGCGGACGAGGCCATGCAGCGATGAGGTGATGGTGCGCGTGCCGCGGGCTTGCACGCCGCGGATGGTCATGCAGAGGTGCTCGGCTTCGATCACCACGCCGACTCCCTTGGGCATCAGGTGCTGGTCGAGCCACGCGCCAACCTGACTCGTGAGGCGTTCCTGCACCTGTAGGCCTCGGGCGAACCCTTCAATGGCCCGAGCAAGCTTCGAGAGGCCCAGGATCCGTCCGTCTGGGAGATACCCGACATGTGCCACGCCAGTGAACGGTAGGAGGTGGTGGGCGCACAGCGACCGCACGGGGATGTCCCGCACGATCACCAGCTCGTCGTAGTCCTCGGTGTTGGCAAAGGTCGTGAGCTCGAACGGGGTCGGGCTGAGGAGCTCCTCGAATGCGTCCACGACTCGCCGTGGCGTGTGGAGGAGCTCTGGATCGTCAACGTTCTGGCCGAGTGCCCTCAGCAGGCTCCGGACGGCGGCGCGGGCGGCAGCATGGTCGATCGTGGGGGCGGCGGGTGCTGCGACGGCGACAAGCGACGGCCGGGCCGTCTCGGTTCGCGAAGCAGTGTGTAGAGCGGTCATCGAGTCTGGCTCCTCAGTTTTGTGTTGGTGGGCAGGACGAGCGGCCGCCAACGGGCTGTCCCACGGAGCCGTCCCGATTGAGCCCGTGGGCCCAGCGGTGGTCGTGTAGTGAGAGGAAGCGTTCGGCGTGGGGGAGGTGGTGGTTGCCGTGGTCGAGCCAGTCCGCGGTGGCGTGGTGTGCCCTGGCCAAGAGCTCGTTGCTGGCGCTGAAGTCGATTGCGAGGACCGACAGCGGGCACAGCGGGGGGAGCACGATGATGTCGGCACGGTCGGCGTAGTGGGCGACCTCGACGATCAGGCGCTGCTCGATCAGCAGGGTCAGCGCGTGCATTGCGGCGGCGAGTGGGGTGCGGGGCGGGGCGGCGAGCGCGCAGGTGACGCCAGCGGGGAGCACGATGATGCGCTCGGCGCCCAGCGCGATGGCATGGGAGACGGCCGCGTTGTTGGCGACGCCGCCGTCCATCAACACCCGACCGTCTCGTCTGACTGCGGGGAACACGGCGGGGATGGCCGCCGAGGCGAGCACCGCGGACACGGCGTCACCTGAGGACAAGAGGACCTCTTCGCCACTCATGACGTCGGTCGTCACGATGTGCAGCGGGATGCGGGCGTCTTGCAGCTGCGACAGGGGCAGGTTTGCTTCCACGAGGCGGCGCAGGGGCTCCGGCGAGCAGAGCGACGGTCGACGGCCGGCGATCGCGAGCGCTTGGCGCACCGGATCGAGGGGGAAGACGTCGGAGCGGCGGATCCCCCGCCAGAGCGTTGCGAGCTGGTCGACGCTCGGCGTGTCGAAGCCGTGGGTGCCGAGGTAGGCGGCGTTGAGGGCGCCGACTGACGTTCCCACGAGGAGGTCTGGGCGCAGTCCTCGCTCGTCGAGGGCAGCGAGCATGCCGACCTGCACGGCACCGAGGCTCCCGCCGCCCGACAGGACGAAGGCGGTCGTCATGTGGTCAGCCGTTCCGTCGCGCGGGGAACGCCGTGGCCAGCCTTGCGAGGGTCAGGGCGGCGAGGAGAAGGCCGAAGTCGCGCAGCGCGACGTCGAAGTAGTCGGCCATCAGCAGGAGGTTGACGATGATGCCGGTGAGCCAGGCGGCGACCAAGTACCCACCGAAGCGGGGCCGGAACGCGACCACGAGACCGGCAACGATCTCGATGGCCCCGACGAAGTACATGAGCGTGTGGGCCTGCGCGTTGAACAGGTCGGTGAACTCGGGAGCGAGGTACTTGTCCCAGTTGACGAGCACGTGGGCGAACTTGTCGAGGCCGAAGGCGATCGGCGCGACGGTGAAGGCAATCCGAAGGAGCCAGAAGGCCTGGAAGGCGGGGTCGGCGAGATCACCGCGGACGGGCGGGCGATCGGGGCGGGTGAGGGTCGATGTGGTCATCTGGGTCCTTTCTAACAACAAGTGACATTGCCTATAGTGTACGCCCCACCTATCTATGTCAAGACATGATTGGCGTTAGAGTGAAGCAGACCAAAGATGAGGGGAATGGAAGATGCCCGAGGTAGACGCTGAGACAGATCTTCACGACGAGCTGGCCGCCGTCAGCGCGCTCGGCGAACCGACACGTCGGGCGCTGTACGACTACATCGTCGGGACCGGGGATTGGGTCAGCCGCGACCAGGCCGCCGAGGGCGTCGGCCTCGAGCGAGGCACCGCGGCGCACCACCTCGAGCGTCTCGCCGCCGATGGCCTGTTGGACGTCGACTTCCAGCGCCTCACTGGACGTCAAGGCCCGGGTGCGGGACGCCCCGCCAAGCTGTACCGCCGTGCGCGCAGAGACTTTGAGGTCAGCCTTCCTCCGCGCGACTACGAGCTTGCCGGCCAGATGCTCGCTGCCGCGGTCGACCGATCTCGAATCGACGGCACCGACATCGTGACTGCCCTCGATGAGGTGGCGACGACCGAAGGTCGCCGAGTTGCAGACGCCATTCAATCCCGACTCAACGAACGTGGAGGCAGACCGTCCGCAGCCCGCACGCGGAGCGCCGTCATCGGCGTGCTCGAAGAGGAGGGCTTCGAGCCCCATGCCCAGCGGGACGGCACCATCGTATTGCGCAACTGCCCGTTCCATCAGCTCGCTCAGCAGCACACTGAGCTCATCTGCGGCATGAACCACTGCATGATGTCCGCCGCCTTCGATGCGGTCGCCGGTGCAGGGCTCGACGCTCACCTCGAACCAGAAGAGGGCGTCTGCTGCGTCAGGATCCATCCGGCGCGATGAGAAGCGCTGAGGAGCCTCGGGACACCGCGAGCGAACCGTCGACCGACGACCATCTCCCGGATGAGGGCGGCGACCCAGCCTGCTGGGCGCACCTCTTCGACGAGGATGCTGACGGCCCCCCCTGATGTCCCCAGAGTCGGCTGCTTAGTCCTCGAGCTTGGTGTGCATGCGGTGGTCGATGAACCGCTCGACGGGCGTCTCGCCGCTCCACGTCGGTTCGTAGGTCCAGTCCGGTTGCTTCTGCGCGTGGCGTTCGTCGATCGTGACCTCGCCGTCGACGATGTCGCGAACCTCGGCGACCATCGTGGGTTGGGCGCCATCGGCGGTGCCGTTCAGGTGGGCGTCGACCAGCGGACCGAACTGCTCGAGCAATCCGGTGACCACGGCCTGCTGCTGCCTCCCGATGCTGCACCGAGCGCCGTCGGCGACGGTGTTCATGCGCTTGCGGATGAGAGCCATGTCGCCGTAACGGGTGCTCGACACGGCCAGCCGTTCGAGCGTCTCTGCCAACATGAGCCCATCTTGCTTGCAAGGCGAGCACTGACCGCACGACTCGATGGCCAGAAAGCGCGACACCCCCGCGGCCGCGGCGACGGGGTCCATCGATGTGTCGAGCACCCAGAAGCCGGCCGATCCGAGGCCGCTGCCAATCGCTGACATGGCTTCGTAGGTGAGCGGCGTGTCCAGCGCGTCAGCTGGGAGGATCGCGCTGGACACGCCGGGAACGACGGCGGTGATCTCGCGACCAGCGAGCGGTCCGCCCCCAACCTCGTAGATCGCCTCGCGTAACGTGGTGCCCATCGCCACCTCGCCCACTCCGGGCGTGGCGACCTGACCGGTGATGGTGCACACGATCGTCCCGGGCGACTCGTCGGTCCCCTCGCTGCGGAACCATTCGGCGCCGCGCTCGATGATGCCCGGGATGTTGGCGAGGGTCTCGACGTTGTCGACCAACGCCGGAGGCGCCTGCAGGTCCTTGCCGGTGCCCGCCATCGACACGTGGGCAGAGAGTCCGCTGTCGGAGCTGGCATCGGAGGCAGATTGGACCAGCTCCAGGACACCTCGTCGGTAGGGCGGAGCGATCCGAGGGAATGGCAGGCGGCCGTCGAGCGTCTCGAGCAATGCCGTCTCCTCGCCGTAGAGGTACTCATCGGGTCCCTCGAACACGACGAGCTCGACCGGTGCCGACCACCCAGCATCCTCGACCTCCCGGACCGCGTCGCGCACTCTTTTGACCTCGGCGACGAAGGACCGCTTCAGGGCCACGACGATGCGAGACGCGTCCACCGCGTAGGCCGCGATCAGCGCGCCTTCGAGGACGGCGTACGGATTGTTGCGGAGGATCGTCCGGTCCTTGAACGTGCCGGGCTCGCCCTCAGCGCCATTGACCACGACGGTTGCCGCCCAGGACGCCGATTCGTAGTCCTGGACGGTCCGCCACTTGACGCCGGTGGGGAATCCGGCGCCGCCTCGGCCGCGGAGCCCCGACGCCTCGACCAAGGCGATCACCTCATCGGTGCTCGCGGCGCGGGCGTTGCGCAGCCCGACGCCACCGTTGTGACCCTCGACGTATTCCTCGAGCGAGGGGATGGCTTCCGGACTGAGAACGCGTGTTACGAGGGTCATCCGGTCTGTCCTTGACTCCCGTGAGGCGAGGTTGGGGGCACCAGCACGACCGGGAGGCCGACATGGTGAACGAGCTGCAGCGCTACGCCACCGAGGCGCATCTTCGTGAACCCGCCGAGGCCGTGCGTGCCGACCACGATGAGCTGTGCGGAATGTTCGGTCGCCGCATCGGCGAGCGCCGCGACCGGATGAATGTCCTCGATGATGCGTGTGTCGACTCGCCCTCCGCGATCGCGTAGCGGTGCCACCCACTCCGCGAGCTCCTTCTCGGCCAGACGCCGCCAGCTCTTGGGGTTGTCCTCGGTCACCCACTCGATCAAGGGCTCGAACACCAGGACGGCGACAACGTGCGCACCGAGGTTCGGTGCGACCGCGGCACACCAGTCCACGGCCGCGGCGCTACCCGCGGAGCCATCGACGCCGACGACGATGGTCTTCACTTCGGGGCCGGCAGTGGGTTCGGGGACGATGGCCAGAGGACGAGTGGTGTGGTGCGTCAGGTGATGGGCAACGCTGCCGAGATGCAGCGACGCGAAGCCGCCTGCTCCGCGGCTGCCGACCACCACGAGATCCGCGTTGTCGCTGTCCGCCTCAGCGAGGAGTACGTCGGGTGGACCGTTCATCAGAACGGTGTGCGGCGCCACGCCCGTGGCCCGCGCCGGCGCGCTCCATGGGCCGTCGAGGAGGGCCTGAACGTCGGCGCGTCGAGCCGCGAACTCTTCGGGGGTCCCCTCGGCCTGGTGTGGTTGCCAAGCCGAAGCCACGACGAGCTGCGCGCCGGTCTTTGATGCGTAGCGGGCTGCCCAGCCGCAGGCCGCCGCCGAAGCGGCGGAGCCATCAACGCCGACGAGCACTAGGCGTGACACGCAATGGTCCCGTGCATCGAGGGTGAGCCGGAGCTGGTCATCGACCGCCACCCTACAGGATAAATCTAGGAGAGGCTAGATAAACGACGGGAGGCGTTGGAGTAGCAGACTGAGGTCTTCGAAAGAGTTTCGCGAAGGGGCTCATCGGGCCAAAGGGGGGCGGTGCGTGCGCCAGGCTGAGGTTGCCACCGAGGCTGATCTGCGCGCCCGCCTGGGAGTACCGGTGGATGCAGCCCGGGTGATGGTGGTGACCGAGTCCACCCACTGGGATCCGAACTGGCTGCTCACCTCGGACGAGTACTTCCGGCTATGCGTACGCCGGACGCTCGACCAGGCGATCGACGCGCTGGTCGACGAGCCCCGCCGGGTCTTCAGTCTCGAGTGCATGTTCTTTCCCGACAGGTACTGGACGCATCGGCCGTCGCGTCAGGACCAGTTTCGAAACCTGGTGAACGAGGGTCGCTTGCGCTTCACGGGGAGCGGGGTGACCACGCCGGACACGCTGCTTCCCGACGATGAGATGATCCTGCGCGATCTGCTGATCGGTCAGGAGTGGCTCCGCTCGCGGGGCATGACCCAGGAACCACGGGCACTGTACCTACCCGACAGCTTTGGTCACTCACCGGGTCTCCCGGCTTTGCTGACCGCGGCCGGGGTTCCCTACGCGGCGGTGTGCCGCATCGACGGCATGCGGTTTCCCGGGGCAGACATGGAATCGGCCGCGAAGTTCCCGAGACAAGGGACGACCGCCGAGATGCTTCTTGCCGAGCGGACCGCCGACCTCGTATGGCGCGGTGAGGACGGGAGCGAAGTTCTCGCGCACTGGCACACCTTCGGCTACGGCCATGGCGACATGATCGCCAGCGGCGGGCTGAGCCGCGCGTTGGGGCTGCCGACGGCCTGGCCCGATCGTCGCGAACGACACGTCGCTGCCCGCATCGACAAGTACATCACCCAGCTCTCCGAGGTGGCGCGCACCCCCTACCTCCTGCTGGCCATCGGGTTCGACTTCGTGCGCCCCGTGAGGGACCTGGTCGGCTTGCTCGACCGCTGGAACCAAACCGGCTACGAGCGGACCGGCGTATGGCTCGTCAACGCCGGACTCGACGACTACCTCGACCTCGTCTCCTTCCATCGCGACAAGCTCCCGACGGTGTCCTTGGACCCCAACCCCTACTGGATGGGGTTCTACGCATCGCGCCCGGACCTCAAGGCGGCCTGCCGCGACCTGGGCCGTCGCCTGGTGGCCGCTGACAACGACCACGCAATGTCGAGCATCGCAAGCATCGATGCAACACCCGGCGCCAAGAGCATCAGCGACGATAGACGGACGTCAGCCTGGTGGATCGCGGCGACCTCGAACCATCACGACTACATCACCGGCACCGCGCCCGACCGCGTCGCCCTGGGCGAACAAACGCGCTGGTTGCACAAGGCGCTGGCCGACACAGCGCGCACGGAGCCGCTCGGAGCGGTAGGCCCGGAGCGGCCCACGAGATCCGACCAGGCGGACCATGACCAACCGCCCCCTCCCTCGTGGAGCCGAGACGGAACCCTGGTGACGGTGGCGACAGGGTCGCTCACGGCCGTGTTCGACGAGCAATGGGGCGGAGCGCTCGTGAGCCTCACTGACGTGTCCGGGACCGAACATCTGCGTGCGCCGAGCCTCGAACTGCGCAGCTACAAGGAGAGCGGCGGGCTGTGGCGGATGGGTCATGAGTTCCGCGGTGGACGCTGGGCGCTGGCGGATCGCACGACGCAGCACCCCGCCGAGATCAGCGTCATGCCCATCGGCGACGACGCACTCCGCCTGACCATTCACGGCAGGCTCGACGACCGTCCCAGCGAGATCGCCATCGAGGTCACCTCGGACCGGCCTGAGTGGCTCGTGCACACCTCCGTCACGGCACCCAAGCGACGCACCGTCACCCTGGCCAGCCACCAGCGCACTCCGGTCGCGTCGCTCGCCATGCACCAGCCCGGAGGCATGGTCACCCGTGCGCTCCGGCGATGGTACGAGCCGACGTTCTGGCCGTTGCACTCCTTCGCTGCCGCGATGCCTGACACGGATGCGGGGGCCGGTGAAGAGGCAACCGTGCTGGTGATCGCGACTGCTGCGCCGACAGCGCTGCACGCCGCGGCGTCAGGGAGCGTTGAAGTCGTGGTCGCTCGCACGGCCACCAAGGAGCTCGCCTTCGGGACCATCCCCGTTCTCGCCCCTGCGTGGGGCCGCAAGTGGGGCACGCAGCACGCCGATCTTGCGCTGCGCTGGGTGGACCGACCCGATCCAGCAACCGCGATCTCGGTCGGCCGTGACATCACCCAGCGAGTCGACTGCGCCGCCGGCCGTCGAGCACCGAGCTGGCTCGTCGAGGTGGACAACCCGCTGGTCGAAGTGACCACCGTGAAAGTTGCCGACCGCGGCGACGGCATCATCGTCCGTCTCCGCAGTTGGGCACCCCCTGGGCTGCCTCAGAGGGTGACGCTCCGGGTCGCTCACGCGGCGAGAGCTGAGGTCATAGCGGCCTGGCTTGCCGACAGCAGGGAGCGAGATCTGGACGCGCTGAGGGTGAGCGATGGCGCGGTGCGGCTCGAGATCGAGCGCCACGTCACCACCGTCCGCATCTCACTGAGGCCGCTCGGAGACCGGTGAAGGACAGGCCTCCCGATCCGGGCACGGCCGGATTCAGACGGATACCTGGTCGCGCGCTCGGGAGAGTCGAGCCGCGACGTCAGCCCAGTTGATGACGTTCCAGATGGCGTCGAAGTACTCGGTCTTGCGATTCTGGTACTGCAGGTAGAACGCGTGCTCCCAAGCGTCGATGGCCAGGAGGGGCACGGTGCCCTGCCCATGGTTGCCCTGATGGTCGAAGACCTGCTGGACCACGAGCCTCCGAGCCTCCGGTTCCCAGGACGCCAGCGCCCACCCGGAACCTTGGATGGTGGCAGCAGCCTGTGTCATCTGCGTTCGGAAGGACGCGAAGGTGCCGAATCCCTGCCCGATGGCCTCGCCGAGCTCCCCATCGGGCTCCCCGCCGCCGTCGGGGCTGAGGTTCGTCCAGAACAGGGAGTGCAGGACGTGGCCGGACACATGAA
>JBKJSO010000216.1:0-7292 GCA_046595835.1 Acidimicrobiales bacterium
CGCGAGGGCAAGCGTCTGCTGAACCTGTCCGGCACCCGCCCCGTGGCAGACCAGTTCCTCGACGAGCGGGTGACCATGGGCTCGCTCATCGGCAGCCCCAACCAGGTCGAGGCGACGATGGCCTTCTTCGACAAGCGCGAACCGCGATTCAGCTGACCCAGAGATCCCGCTCCACCAGCAGGTCACGCAGCACCTCGGGGCGGTCGGTCATGATGCCGTCCACGCCGAGGTCGAGCAGACGGGCCATCTCGGTCCGATCGTCGATGGTCCACACGTGCACCTGGATGCCGCGCCGGTGGGCGGTGACCACGAGCCGCTCGGTGACGAGCGGGAGGCGGCCCTGACGGGTGGGCACCTGGGCGCAGGGCGCCACGAGGCGGCCCCCGCCGGGCAGGCCCCTCGAGGAGCTCACGAACTGGGCCACCTGACGGGGCCCCATCGAGGTGCACAGGCCCGGACCGACCAGGGCCTGGACCCGGGCGATCCGGCGGTCGCTGAACGCACCCACGCAGACCCGATCGACCGACCCGGTGCGCAGGAGCACCTCGGCGAGCGGCTCGATGGCCCGGTCATGCTTGGGATCGACGTTGATCCGGGCATCGGGCCACGCGGTGAGCAGGTCCTCGAACAGTGGGATGGGCTCACGGCCGTCGACGCGGGCGTCGCGCACCACCGCCCAGGGCAGGTCGGCGATGCGACCGGTGCCATCGGTGACGCGATCGAGCTGGTCGTCGTGGAACGCGATGAGCACGCCGTCGGAGGTGACGTGCGCGTCCGTCTCCAGGTACCGGTACCCGAGCCGCACGGCGTGCTCGAAGGCCGGCATCGTGTTCTCGGGCACCTCCGACGCCCCGCCCCGGTGAGCGAAGGGCAGCGGCCCCGGCCAGTCCAGGAAGGGGTAGGCGGCGTTGGCGGGCACGAACGCCGAGGGTAGATCACGCCGCGCGGCGTCGACCTCCATGAGCCGCGAGCGGACACGACTCGGGCGAGTCCGGATCTCTGAGCACGTACGCGAGGCTCAGATCGTGCGGCCGGCGTCGGCCCAGTACTCGTCCTTGAGCAGGCGCTTGTAGAGCTTGCCGGTGGGATGACGGGGCAGCTCGCTGCGGAAGTCGATCGACCGCGGGCACTTGATGTCGGCCAGGTGTTCCTTGCAGTACGCGATCAGCTCGCGCTCGAGCGCAGGGCCCGAGGCGTCCATCGAGGCGGGCTCGACCACCGCCTTCACCTCTTCGCCGAAGTCCTCGTTGGGCACCCCGAACACCGCCACGTCGTTCACCTTCGGGTGCATGGCGAGGACGTTCTCCGCCTCTTGCGGGTACACGTTCACGCCGCCGGTGATGATCATGTACGCCTTGCGATCAGTGAGGTAGAGGAACCCGTCATGGTCCATGTAGCCGACGTCGCCGAGCGTCGACCAGCCCCGCCCCTTCGGGTCGCGCGAGCTCTGCGTCTTCTCAGCATCGTTGTGGTACTCGAACGTGGACGCCGCCTCGCCCTCGAAGTACACGGTTCCCGACTCGCCTCCAGCCACCTCGTCACCGTCGTCCCCCACGATGTGCAGGGTGCCGACGAGCGCCTTGCCCACCGACCCCTTGTGCGCGAGCCAGTCCTGGCTGTTGCAGTACACGAAGCCGTTGCCCTCGGTGCCCGCGTAGTACTCGTGGACGATCGGCCCCCACCAGTCGATCATCTGGGCCTTCACCGCCACCGGGCACGGGGCTGCGGCGTGCACGACGGCCTGCAGCGAGGACGTGTCGTACCTCGATCGCACGTCGTCCGAGAGCTTGAGGAGCCGGATGAACATGGTGGGCACGACCTGGCTGAAGGTCACGTGGTGGCGCTCGACGAGGGCGAGGTACTGCTCCGGGTCGAAGTGCTCCATCACCACCACGGTGGCGCCGCTGCGATGAGCCGCCCGGCAGAAGCGCAGCGGGGCGGCGTGGTACAGCGGAGCGGGGGAGAGGTACACGGTCTCGTCGGTCATGCCGAAGAGCAGCTGGCACAGCCCCGTCACGGAGTCCGGAGCTTCGCCCAGCGCTGCGTCGGGGAGCGGCACCATCACGCCCTTGGGCCGACCGGTGGTACCCGAGCTGTAGAGCATGTCCTGCCCTTCGACGCGCGCCTCATCGAGCGGTGTGGGGGGCTGCTCCTCGATGGCAGCCTCGTAGGGATCGAAGCCTGTGATGGCGCCGTCGAGCATGAGGCGCATCCTCACCGCCGGCATCTGGCCGACCAGCTCCGAGGCTTGCTCGGCCTTGTGCACCGACGTGACGAAGGCCTGGGCCCCACAGTCCTCGATGATGTACGCCATCTCCTCGGTGGTGAGCCGGGAGCTCATCGCGGTGTAGTAAAGGCCGGCGTAGTGCGCGCCCCAGATCACCGACAGGAAGCGAGGGTGGTTCTCGAGGCAGAGCGCCACGTGGTCGCCCGCCTGGAGACCAGCCGAGCGGAACACGCGCGACAGGCGGTTGGCCTCGGCATCGAGCGCCGCGTAGGTGATCACCTCGCCGGTGCCGGCCATGATCACCGCCGGCTTGTCGGGGCTGGTGGCGGCAAATGATCCGGGGTACATGGGCCGGACCGTAGTGCCGATACCGTGATCGGGTGACCGACGATCCGACGGCTCGGTTTGCAGCGCTCGTGGCCGGGAGTGGCCCTGACCTCCCGCTCGACGAGGCCGTTCTCCTGATCGCGGCGCACGCCATCCCGGGTCTCGACCTCGCCGACCAGCGGGCTCGGCTGGATGAGATCGCCAGCGGGGTGGTCGCCCCGCACGTTGATGCACTGCGTGCCCACCTCGTGGACGACCTTGGCTTCGTTGGGGATCGTGCCACCTACAGCGATGCGCGCAACTCGCTGCTCCCGCATGTGCTCGACCGGCGTGCCGGGATCCCGCTCAGCCTCGCCATCGTGGCCATCGAGGTGGGTCGGCGCTGTGGGGCGCCGCTGCTGGGTGTGGGCATGCCCGGTCACTTCCTCGTGCGTCCGGCGAACGACTCCTCCCGCTTCCTCGACCTCTTCGACGGTGGCACCGAGCTCGATCGAGCTGGCTGTCGAGCCATCTTCGAGCGCATCCACGAGGGGGAGCGCTGGGATGACCGGTTCCTCGATCCCGTGGGCCCGGTGGTGATGGTCACCCGGGTGCTGGCCAACCTGGCCAACGCCTATCGCCGCTCCGGAGACCGCGCGGCGCTCTCGTGGACGCTCGACCTGCGGCTGCGGCTTCCGGGCGTCACCGAGCGCGACCAGCGCGAGATGGCGCTCCTCCTTGGCGCCGGCGGTCGCTACGACGCGGCGGCCGACCTGCTCGAGGGCACCGGTCACGAGCGCGACCAGCGATCGGCGGCCAGGTTCCGTGCCCGCCTGAACTGACCCGCGGGTCAAGATACTGTGCTGATCATGACGGTCACGGACGCACCCATCGCCACACCCGCCTCCGAGGAGGACGAGATCCGTTCGCTGTGCGAGCAGCTCCTCGCTGAGCTCCCGCCCAAGGAGACCGATCCGGTCACGTTCCTCGGCCGACAGTTCGACCTTGGTCTGGCATGGATCCACTTCCCGGAGGGCAGCGGCGGCCTCGGACGCACGCCGCGGCTCCAGAAGGTGGTCAACGAGACGCTGGTCGGGGCGGGCGCGCCGATCGCCGCCTTCCGCAACGTGATCGGCCACGGCATGGGTGCCCCCACCATCGTCACGCACGGAACGGATGCCCAGAAGGCGCGGTACCTCCGGCCGCTGTTCACCGGCGAGGAGATCTGGTGCCAGCTGTTCTCCGAGCCCGGTGCGGGGTCGGACGTGGCCGGCCTCGCCACCCGAGCCATCCAGGATGGCGAGGAGTGGGTGGTGAACGGCCAGAAGGTGTGGACCACCCTTGCTCACCTGGCCAAGTGGGGCATGCTCGTCGCCCGCACGGATCCCGATCAGCCCAAGCACAAGGGCATGACCTACTTCGTGGTGGACATGGAGGCTCCGGGCGTCGAGGTGCGACCCCTCTTCCAGATCACCGGGGAGGCCGAGTTCAACGAGGTGTACTTCACCGATGTGCGCATCCCTGACTCCGAGCGCCTCGGTGATGTGGGTGAGGGCTGGCGGGTCACGCTCACGACGCTGATGAACGAGCGCGTCGCGATCGGAGGCGGCATCCCCACCAAGGGAGCAGGCTTCATCGGTGAAGCGGTGAAGGAGTGGAAGCAGGGAGGCCACACTGACGCCGCAGCGAAGGACGAGCTCATGGGCCTGTGGGTGCGCGCCGAGGTGCTCCGGCTCACGAACATCCGCGCCAGCCAGCTCCGCTCCCTGGGCAACCCCGGTCCGGAGGGATCCATCGGTAAGGCCATGTCGGCCGACCTGAACAAGGACATCTCGTCGTTCACCGTCGGTCTGCTCGGCGCCGGCGGGATGCTGTTCCCGAGCGGCTACAACATGGAGCGGCCGCGGCACGCGATGCAGTGGGCCAACCCCCAGCAGGCGTTCTTGCGGGCGCGAGCCAACTCCATCGAGGGCGGCACCACCGAGATCGCCAAGAACATCTTGGGTGAGCGCGTCCTCGGTTTGCCCGGTGACGTGCGCAACGACAAGGACGTGCCCTGGACGCAGGTGCCGCGCTCCTGAGCAGCCCGCGTTTGCCTGAACTAGAACATCACCAGACCGCTGCTGTGGGGGCAGTTGGATGAGGGGTCGGTTCGGGGGGACCGACCCCTCCTCGCGCCCACGCCTCGGGTGCGCGTCAGACGAGGTCGCGGATGTGGCCGGCTTCGTTGAGGCTGCCGATGCTGCGGACCCCGCCGGTGGAGGCCAGGACCCGACTGATCGAGGTGTAGGCGGGGAGGAAGAAGAGCGGGTCCGTGAGGTCCAGCACGTGACCGGCGTAGGCGTTGATCACTCCGCCGTGGCACAGGACCGCCACGCGCTGACGCGGGTGGGCGGCGATCACTCGCTCGATCGCCTCCACTACCTCCGCGGCGAACTCCTCCGGCCGTTCCGGAAGCTGGTTCCAGCGGGGGTCGTTGGCCGCCTTGAGCTCCTCGATGGGGATGTAGCTGGCCGAGTGCTTGTCGTACTCGGCCAGGCCGTCGTCGAGCCTGACCTCGAGCCCGCACCGCGCGGCGAGGGGCTCGGCCGTCTCCCGGGCCCGTCGCATCGGGCTCGACCAGATGGCGTCGATGTCCTCGCCGGCCAGCCACGTCGCTAGGGCGGCGGCCTGCGCGCGACCGAGCGGGGCGAGGGAGGGGTCGGCCGGGCCGTCGACCGATCCCTCGTCGATGCGCAGGGGAAGGGCGTGTCGGATGAGGAGGAGCTCCATGGGCGGGTTCTACTCTGCTACGCGGTGGACGGTCTCTTCGTGTCCGAGCATGCCCCGCCGGTCGAGGCGCCCACGGTGGTGCTCGTGCACGGCTCCCTCGATCGCAGTGCGGCCTTCGTGCGGGTCCAGCGTCATCTCAACGACCTCAGGGTGCTGCGCTACGACCGCCGCGGCTACGGGCGGTCGCTCCACACCGGCCCCGCACCCTCGTTCGACGTGCAGGTCGAGGATCTGGCCACCGTCGTGGGCGACCGCCCGTCGGTGATCGTCGGGCACAGCCTCGGGGGCGTGATCGCCCTTGCCTTCGCGGAGCGACAACCCGACGTTGCGCTGGCCGTGGTGGCCTACGAGGCGCCGATGGCCTGGATGTCGTGGTGGCCGACTGCCACGGCCGGATCTGCCGCGATGGCGGCCGACAGCGATGCCGCTGACGCGGCAGAGCGCTTCATGCGACGCATGGTCGGCGATGAGCGATGGGAGCGGCTGCCGCCACGAACACGCGACCAGCGCCGAGCAGAAGGGCCCGCCCTCGTCGCCGAGCTGCGCTCGATCCGTGATGGCGCCATGCCGCCGTACACCCCGGAACGAGTCAGCGTCCCCGTCGTCGCCGCTCACGGGTCGGAGTCGTCCGGTCATCACCGCCAGACGGCTGTTGCGCTCGCCGACGCAGTGCCGAACGGCGAGCTGGTGGTGGTGGACGGCGCCAGCCACGGCGTGCACCTCACGCACCCAGCGGCCCTCGCGGCGCTGGCCCGACGCGCGCTCGAGCTCTCTAGAGCCTGACGTCGCGGTTGCAGGTGGGCACGGTGATGTGCTTGCCCGCGATCTGGCACTCGCACGTCTTGGCGCACGTCTCGAGGGGCGCTCGGTTGAGGTAGACGAGCAGGCCAACGATGCCGATGAGCACCAGCAAGATCGTGCGCAGCACCAGCTTGTGGACCAAGCGCAGCACGACGACGACCAAGACGAGGAGCGTGCCGCCGGCGATCTGCGGGAGGTTGTCGGCGAACCAGGCCGGGGTGGCCGCGAGCATGCGGCGAACGCTAGTGCGGTCGGTTCTCGACACCCGGGTACCCTCGCCCGCATGCCCGAGGTCCACCTCACCCCATCCGGCCCACCCGAGACCGTGCTCGACTCCGAACCGGCGGAGGCGATCGCGGCGCTCGCCGCCGCACTGGAGCTCCCTGCCGATCAGCGACGGGCGGCCGTGGCCGAGGCAGTGGCCCGCTGGCCCAAGTTCCTCGACGGGTGGGCTCGCCTGGGGGACCTTGGCCGCGATGTCATCGAGCGCTACGCGGCCTACCGCGTCGGCTACCACCGGGGCCTCGATCGCCTGCGGGCGAACGGCTGGCGCGGGAGTGGCTACGTGCGCTGGGAGCACCCGGTGAACCGTGGGTTCCTGCGGGCGCTGGCCGGACTCCACGCCACGGCGGCGTTGATCGGCGAGACCGAGGAGGCGGAGCGCTGTGCGCTCTTCCTGCGCCAGCTCGACCCCGCCTGGCCGCCGTCCGATCTCGATGCCGCCTAGGTTCGGACCATGGACGTCCCCTCGTTCCCCACTGCAGGCCGGCCCGTCGACGAGCTTCTCGCCGAGATCCGTGGGAGTCGCGGCGGGGATGCCGACTGGCGGGGCGGCCGCACCTTCAGCCTCGTCTACAACCCTGCCGATCCGGAGCTCGAGCGGCTACAGGAAGCCGTGGCCCAGGAGTACCTGCACGAGAACTACCTGAACCCGTTCGCGTTCCCGAGCCTCCTGGGCATGGAGCAGGAGGTGGTGGCCATGGCCTCCGACCTCCTCGGTGCACCCAGTGGTGCGGGCAAGCTCACCTCGGGTGGCACGGAGAGCATCTTCCTCGCCGTGCAGGTGGCGCGCGAGCACGCCCGCACGGCGCGCGGCATCGCCGAGCCGCAGCTCGTCACCGCGAGCACCGCTCACCCGGCCTTCGCCAAGGCTGCTCACTACCTCGACCTCGAGCACGTGATCGTG
>JBKJSO010000220.1:0-21041 GCA_046595835.1 Acidimicrobiales bacterium
CGGTGGTCGACCGGCGGGAGCTGGCCGAGCTGGCCGCCATCGACGCCAACCGGGTGTCGCAGGTGGCGTGGTCGCTGGGGTGCACGCTCGCCGCGCTGACGGGTTTGATCATCGCCCAGGGCACCCTCGAGCCCACGAAGATCATCTTCTTCGGCATCGAGACCTTCTCGGTGGCCGTGGTGGCCCGGCTCACGAGCGTGCCCAAGGCCATCCTCTTCGGCTTCTTCGGGATGGGGCTGACTCGCAGCCTGCTCGACGTCTTCGAGCCGTTCGGATCGGCCGGGGGGTGGGCCGACACCTACCAGGCGATCGTCACCAACCTGTCGAGCATCGTGCTGTTCGGGGCCCTCGTGGCCTTTCGCCGGCTCGACGAGGTGGGCGACACCGGCTCGAGTGGTCAGGGTCTCGTGACGGGTTCGTTCGGTCAGCCGAAGGCCACTCGCTCGGGGGCGCTCGCCGCCATCGCCTTGAGCCTGGCGGCGCTCGTGGCGCCCTTCGCCCTCGCGGGGCCCGATCTCCGGTTGGCCCAGGTCGTGCTGGCCCTGATCGTCATCTTCGTGTCGATCGTGTGCATCACCGGGTTCTCCGGCCACCTCACCCTGGGGCAGGCATCGATCGCCGGTCTCGGTGCCTTCTTCTCGGCCCGGGCGGCCAACGCCCTGCACGTCCCCGTGCTGGTGGCGATGCTGATCGGGGCACTCGTGGCGGTGGCCGCCGGCATGCTCGCCGGCTACCCCGCCTTGCGCCGCAAAGGCCTGTTCCTCGGCCTCACCACGCTTGGCCTCGCCCTGATCATCGACCGCTTCGTGTTCAACGCCGAGCTGTTCAAGGGCGGCCCGGGGGGTCTCACCGTGGAACGGCCCAACTTGTTCGGCCTCGACCTCACCGGCGACCGGGCCTTCTACTTCTACGAGCTGGTGGTGGTGGGCCTGGTGCTCGTGCTTGCCCACAACCTCCGCAGCGGCCGGCTCGGCCGGGTGCTGGCGGCCATGCGCGATTCGGAGACCGCCGCGCAGTCGGTGGGCATCGGGCTCCGGCGGGCCAAGCTGTTCGTGTTCGGCGTCTCGGCGGCCATGGCGGGCATCGGTGGTTCGCTCCTCACCCAGGCCAACCAGAACTGGGACACGTTCACCTTCAACCCTGTCCTCGGGCTGTTCTGGTTCACGGCGGTGATCGTGTGCGGTGTCTCCAGCGTCCGTGGTGCGATCGTCGCGGCGGTGCTCTACATCCTCATCCCGCGGCAGCTCAACCTCGACATCGCGAGCGCCATCGGCTTCTTCGGCTTGGGAGCGGTGTTCCTCGGCCGCCTACCTGGTGGCGTCGTCGCTCAGGTGGGTCGGCTCGGCCCGTTGGTGGGGGGCCGGCTGGCCGATCAGTACCGCACGGCCCGTCGACCCGCTCCGGTCGCCGCCCCCGCGCCGGTGCCCACCCCGTTCGCGGAGCGCCTGCTGGCCGAGCGAGGCCAGGCATGACCGACATCGTGCTCGACGCCCGGGAGATCACGGTTCGCTTCGGCGGGCTGGTAGCGGTCGACGCGGCGTCCCTCGAGGTCAGGTCCGGTTCGATCACGTCGCTGATCGGCCCGAACGGCGCCGGCAAGACAACCATGTTCAATGCGCTCACCGGCCTCCTGCGTCCCACCTCGGGGCGGGTCGTCCTGGGCGAGCGCGACATCACGGATCTGTCCACCGACGCGCGGGCTCGGCTGGGCCTGGCCCGCACGTTCCAGCGGCTCGAGATCTTCACGGGCATGACCGTGTTCGAGAACCTGCAGGTCGCCGCCGAGGCGGCCTCACCCGGGCGAACCTTCGGCGGCCTGCTCCGCTGGAACCACCCGGACGAGCCCGCCATCGTCGCCACCGTCGAGGAGATCCTCGAGCTCGTTGGTCTCGCCGCCGTGCGGGATCGCGTGGCCGGCTCGCTGAGCACCGGCGTGCTGCGCCAGGTGGAGCTCGGGCGGGCGCTCTGCATGCGACCGACGGTGCTGCTCCTCGACGAGCCGAGCAGCGGGCTCGACACCGGCGAGACGGAAGCCTTCCAGGCCGTGCTTCGCGAGGTGGCCGCTTCTGGCGTCGGGGTGCTGCTCGTGGAGCACGACGTCGAGCTCGTCATGGCCCTCTCTGAGCGCATCTACGTCCTCGACTTCGGTGAGGTGATCGCCGTCGGCACGCCCGACGAGATCGCACGCGAGTCGGCGGTGCGGGAGGCCTACCTCGGGGTGCCGACGGGGGAGGGGGTGGCGCTGTGACGATGGCCCTCGAGCTGCAGGACGTGCGGGCCGGCTACGGGCGCATCGAGATCCTTCGCGGTGTCGACCTCCAGGTGCCGACCGGCTCGGTGGTGGCCTTGCTCGGCCCCAACGGCGTCGGCAAGACCACCACGCTGCGGGCCATCTCGGGCACGTTGCCCGTAACGTCCGGGGCGATCCGCCTCAACGGCCGCCGCATCGACAACCGGCGCGCCAGCGCCATCGCGGCGCGAGGCCTCGTCCTCGTGCCCGAGGGCCGTGGGGTCTTCCCCTCCCTGAGCGTGCTCGACAACCTCCGAGTGGCCCATCACGGCGCGCCTGCCGACCTGGCCGGTCCCTGGAACGCGTGGCTCGATGAGATCACCGCCATCTTCCCGCGCCTCGGCGAGCGCCGCGAGCAGGCCGCGGGCTCCCTGTCCGGGGGGGAGCAGCAGATGCTGGCCGTGTGCCGCGCCCTCGTCGGGAGCCCCGAGGTGGTGCTCTTCGACGAGCTGTCGATGGGGCTGGCTCCGCTGGTGGTCGCCGAGCTGTTCGAGCGGGTGGCCGCCCTGCGCGACGCCGGACGCACGATCGTGCTCGTCGAGCAGTACCTCACCTACGCACTCGAGCTGGCCGACCTGTGCTACGTGCTCGCCAAGGGGCGGGTGGTGTGGGCGGGCGAGCCCTCCGAGATCCGCCACAGCCCCGCGGCCTCGGCTCTCCTCGGCGTCTGACCCAGGGTCAGTTGCCCTGCTCGAGCGGAGCCGAGGAGAACTGCTTGGCGTCCGGGTAGCAGAAGGGGAACTTGTCGGTTGCTTGCACCCAACCACCCTTCGAGTCGAGCCAGCGGGCGATGGAGAAGCAGTCCTCGAGGGTGGGGGCGTCGTAGTTGATAGGCACGTACTCGAGGCCCACGAGCATCCCACCGGCGTTGTACTTGCGCAGCCCCCGGAAGTAGGCCTCCAGGCCGTTGCGGGTGGGCGTGGCGCCCATGGCCCGCACGGCGTCCCCCACGAGCGTCGCCTGGCTCCAGGCCTCGAGCGCCCACTGGTGCAGGGGCTGTCCGGGCTGGTACTTGGCGAACCCGGAGCGGAACTCGGCCACGGCCGGCACCGTGGTGGCCGAGTAGGGGGTCGACTCGCCCGGGACGAACACGGAGTTCCTGCACGTCGCGTTGTAGTCGTTGCCCACGGAGTCGCCCATGGACACGATCGTGGAGACCTTGGCCTTCACCGAGAACTGGCGGCGGGCCATGGCGTCGCAGAGCTTGCGGTTGGCGCCATCGTCCATCCCGTCGAAGATGATCTGGACGCCCTTGTTCTGCATGTCGGCGACGGCCTGGTCGAAGCTGGGGGCGGCGAACGACACGACGTACGACGTGACGTCGTAGCCCTCGAGTCCGAGGCCCTTCTCGGTGGCGACGCCGAACTGGCGGGACTCGTCGATGTCGTAGGTGAACACGGCGGCTTTGGTCACCCCGAGGTTCGCCTTGAACCACCGGTAGACGCCGGTGAGGCTCATGATCTGGCCCTTGTAGCCGACCGTCTTGCCGTCACGGGCGTACCCGGTGGGATAGCCGCTCCAGAGGTGCGGGTAGCGGTAGAAGCTGTTGGTGATCGGGATGCCGATCGTGGGCACGCCCTTGTCGTTGATGTACTGGGCGGCGCCACCGAGGGCGCGGGTGTTGGTGGCGACGAGGGCGAACACCTTGTCCTGCTCGATGAGCCGGCGGGCGCACTCAAGGGCTCGGCTGCGATCCTCTCGGTCGTCGCAGGTCTTGAGGATCACCTTGTGGCCTCCGATGCCGCCCTTGGCGTTCATGGCGGCGGCCCAGGCTCGAAGGCCGCGGGCGGCGGGTGCGAAGGCGTCGCCGAGCACGCCGTTCTCGGCCACGATCGTGCCGAGGGTGATCGTGGTGGGCGTGATCCCCACGTCGGAGGCCTGGTTCAGGCCGCTGGCGGCGGGGGTGCCTCCTGAAGCCGGGCGACCCGGGGTGGCGCTCGGGCCGGCGGTCGACCCCTGCGCCGAGCCGGAGGTGGTGGTCGGGCCGCCGCTCGCCGGGTCGACGACCCCGGCGGGATCCTCGCCGGCCGGGACATCCGCAGCAGCGCCGCCGAACGTCGCCCGAGGTGCCGAGGCTCGGCTCTCCACGAAGGCCGAATCAGGCAGCCGGGTGCCGCATGCCGCAACCACCAGAGCGACCAGCAGCAGTGCAGCGAGTCGAGTCCTCATCGCGCCTTCCCCCATCCCAGGTGCCCCATGGGCAATTCGCCACAAGGCGCCCCGACACCTGCCTGGCGGAGGCGGACGTCCCACGACGGTGCCCAGGCATACTCAGGGCATGGAGACGCTGACGAACGCACAGATCCTTGACGCGCAGCTCGGCGATTGGCGCAAGCTCGCCCAAGCCCTGCACGCCCGCTTCCTCACTGGTGACTTCGCAACCGGCCTCGAGCTCGTCACGGCCGTCGCCGAGCTCGCCGAGCGTGCCGACCACCACCCAGACGTCACGCTGACCTACGGGTTCGTCGACCTGAAGCTGATCAGCCACGACGTCGGTCGGATCACCGGGCGTGACATCGACCTCGCCCGCGCGATCAGTGAGATCGCCCGCCAGCGGGGGATCGGCGCCGAGCCCAGCGCCGTCACCGAGATCGAGCTGGCCCTCGACACCGCTGACCTGGCCGCCGTTGGTCCTGTCTGGGCGGCCCTGCTCACGGGACAGGCCGGCTCGCTCGAGGGCGACGACGTCGTCGATCCCCGTGGGCGCCTGCCGCTGCTCTGGTTTCAGTCCACCGATGAACACGAGGCGCCCCGCCAGCGCTTCCACATCGATCTGTGGGTGCCCCATGACATCGCCGAGGAGCGCATCGCGGCAGCGGTCGCCGCGGGCGGGCGGGTGGTCGACGACGAGAACGCACCGTCGTTCGTCGTGCTCGCCGACCCTGAGGGCAACAAGGCCTGCGTGTGCACCTGCCTCGACCGCTGAGCCGGCCGTTGTAACCGTCGCGGCCTATCTCGACAAGCGACCACCGGAGTGGGGCTGGCGGTAGCGCGCTCGCAGCGCTTGCTTGTCGGTCTTTCCGCCGGCGGTCATCGGCAGGGTCGACACGAGCTCGAGGTGTTCGGGCAGCTTGCGTCGGGAGAGGCCGAGGTCGGTGAGGAACGCGGCGAGCTCGGCGAGCGTCGGTTCGTCCTGCGGATCCATGGCCACCACACACGCGCAGACGCGCTCGCCGGTGCGCGGATCGGGCAGCGCGATCACCGCCACCGTGGCGACCTTCGGGTGCTGCGCAAGAAGGTTCTCTAGCTCGCGGGCGCTGACCTTCTCACCGTTGCGTACGACGATGTCCTTGAGCCGGCCCGTGACGCGGAGGTAGCCGGCGGCATCCAGTACGCCGAGGTCGCCCGTGCGAAACCAGCCGTCGGTCGTGAAGGCCTCGGCGTCGAGCGCCGAGTCGCGGTAGCCGAGGAACAGCTCCGGCCCGCGTGCTTGGATCTCGCCATCGACGATGCGCACCTCGTTGTCGCCGATCGGCCGACCGTCGGTCTGCGCCCGCGTCGCGTCGGTCTCACCGAACCCCGCGCTGCTCGTGATGCTCGGGAACTCGGTGGAGCCATACCCGCGCCCGGTGCGCACACCGAGCAGATCGGCGGCGTTGCGCATCAGGTCGGGTGCCACGTCGGCGCCCCCGCACGGGAAGGCAAGCAATGACGACAGATCGAAGCGCGCCAAGTTCGGGTGCTCCACGAGGCCCTGCAAGAACGCAGGGGCGCCGCCGCTGAAGGTGCCACCCTCTGCGTCGACGAGGGCGAGGAAGCGATCCGGGTCCCAGCTGCTCATCAGCACCGTCGTGGCACCGAGCCAGATCGGCAGCAGCACGCCGTAGATGAGCCCTGACACATGGCCGACCGACCCTGCCATCACGAACACCTCCAGCTCGGTGAGGCGGTGGTAGGCGGCCTGCGCCGCGCATTCGGCGGTGAGGGTGCGGTCGGAGTGCAGCACCCCCTTCGGGCTCGACGTCGAGCCCGAGGTGTAGACGAGGAAGCGCGGCGCGTCGGGCTCGACGGGCGCCACCGCGATGGTGTCCCGCCGGGCAGCGAGGTGGAACAGGTCGTCATCGCGGCGATCGATGAAGGCGGCGCTGGCCGCCTCGTGGCGGATGAAGCTGACCTCGCGGTCGCGGTAGATCGTGACGATCGGGTTGTGGACGGCACCGATGCGGTTGGCGGCGAGGCAGATGGCTACGGCCCCGATGCTGTTGGGGAGCTGTGAGGTGACGGCGTCGCCAGGCCTCACACCCCGCTCCTGCAGGCCGGCGGCTACCCGGTCGACCAACGCGTCGAGCTGTGCGTAGGTGCATCGAGCAGTGTCGTCGACCACAGCGAGCTTCGTGGGTGTGGCCGTGGCGGCGCGCGCCAGTGCGGCCGCGAAGTTTGCGGTCAACGGAGCCCCATGGCGTCGGCTACTCGGTCGAGTTGGTGGGCCGTGGTGCCATAGGTGAGCTCGAAGCTCTTGGCGCGCCGGGTGAACAGGTGCAGGTCGTGCTCCGTGGAGAAGCCGATGGCGCCGTGCACCTGATGGGCGTTCCCGAAGATCCGCCGCAGCGCGTCGTTGGCGTAGGCCTTCGCGGTGGCCACCTCGAAGTCGGCCTCGGTACCCTGATCGAGGGCCCATGCGGCGCGGTATGCGAGGTAGCGGCAGGCGTCGAGGTCGGTGCGCATGTCGACACAGCGATGGGCGACGGCTTGGAAGGCACCGATCGGTCGCCCGAACTGCTGCCGGGTGCCCGCGTGCTCCACCGTCATGGCAAGCGTGCGGTCGGCGGCTCCCACCACATAGGCGGGCTGGGGCACAGCCGCGTGGTCCAGGGCGCGGCGCAACAGTGCGACGTGGTCGGGGCCGCCTCCTCCGCCGAGGCGCTCCGCTGGCGCGTCCGCAAGCTCCAGCGCGTGGAGCGGCTCGGCGCCGAGGTCGTCGTGGCGCGTGATCGTGACGGCGCCGTTTCGAGGCTCGACGAGGTGCAGCCCGTCGGCGGTGGCGACGAGCACGACATCGGCCACGCTCGCCCAGGGCACCAGGATCTTCGTGCCCCGCAACGATGCCCCACCGGGGAGCTGCGGCTCGTCCCACTCGTCGCGCCCTCCTGGCTCGATGATCGCCATCGTCCCGATCGCCTCTCCAGAGGCGAGTGCGGGCAGCCATCGCGCTCGCTGCTCGTCCGTGCCGGCCCATGCGATCGGCAGCGCGGCGAGCGTGGTCGACACGACAAGTGGCGACGGGACCGGTCCGCGACCGAGCGCCTCGCACACCAGCGCAATCTCCGCGGCACCTGCGCCAGCGCCGCCGTCGGCCGCCAAGATCGGCAGACCCGGCCAGCCGAGCGACCCCATCGCTGCCCACAGATCGCCGTCGAACATGTCGGCGGTGGCACTGATCGCCCGCGCCCGAGCCGGCGGGCACCGGCCCTCCACGAAGGCGCGGGCCACGTCGCTGAGCATCTGCTGCTCGTCGGTGAGGGTGAGATCCATGCGAGGTGCCTCGTTCAACCCGACCGGGGCAGGCCAAGGCCGCGCTGGGCCACGACGTTCTTCTGCACCTCGAGCGTGCCCGCAGCGATCGTGGTGGGGACGTTTCGGGCCCAGTGCCGGCGCAGGTGGCCCTCGATCGGGGCGTGAGGGTCGTCGGCGCCGAGCTGCCCAGCCGGGCCGAGTAGCTCGAGGCCCACCTGGCTCACGAGCTGCTCGAGCTGCCCGTTGTGGATGCGCCCGATCGATGCTTCCGTGCTGGGCACCTCGCCGGCCGCCTGCAGCGACACCGTGCGGTGGTTCAGGAGCCGCGCCGCCTCGTAGCGCACGCGCAGCTCAGCCAGCTTCCGACGCACATCCGGCTCGTTCGCTCGACCCGTTGCGCGCGCCCAGCCCACCAGCAGCTCGATGATCCTCCCCGCCCGCGCGTAGCGGGCGATCCCGGCCCGCTCGAAGGTGAGCCCGGCGACGATGAGCTCCCACCCACTGTCTTGCACCCCGAGCAGGCAGTCGCGCGGCACCACCACGTCGGTGAGGAAGATCTCGTTGAACTCGTGGGGGCCTGCCAACGTATCGATCGGACGCACGGTGATGCCCGGTGTGGCCATGTCGAGCAGGAGGGCGGAGATGCCGCGGTGCTTCGGGGCGGCGGGGTCGGTGCGCACGAGCAGGAGGCACCAGTCGGCGGGCGCGTCGGCGTAGCTGGTCCAGATCTTCTGACCGTTGACGACGAAGTGGTCGCCGCGGTCCTCGGCGCGCGTCGCCAGTGCGGCGAGGTCGGATCCGGCGTCGGGCTCGGAGAAGCCTTGGCACCAGATCACCTCGCCCGCGGCCATCGGGGGGAGGAACCGCTCCTGCTGCTCGGGCGAGCCGTACCGCATGATGAGCGGGCCGATGTAGTTGAGGTTCATGTACTGCGGGCCGCGGGGCTCCTCGTGTGCCCACATCTCCTCCCGCAGCACCGTCTGCATCCACGGGCTCGCACCTGAGCCGCCGAACTCGGGAGGCCAGGCCATGGTGAGCCACCCGCGGCCGGCCAGCTTCCGACAGATCTCGCGTGTGGTCGGGATCGCACGCTCGTCGTCGATGAACATGCCGCGCCACCAGTCGGGTAGCTCGTCGTGGAGGAACTGGCGCAGCTCGGCGCGGAACGCATCCTCCTCGGGAGCGAACGCGAAGTCCATCGCGCTCAGCGGTCGCCGCGCACGATGCCACCGTCAACCGTGAAGCAGCTTCCCGTGATCCACGAAGCGCGCTCCGACACGAGCAGCCCCACGAGCCCCGCGACATCGTCCGGCTCACCGAGGCGGCCGGCGGGGATCGGGCGCTTCTTCAGCGTGGCGGCCAGCACCTCCTCGACGCTCTGACCGGTGGCCGCGGCGCTCGTGGCCGCGGCCTGGTCGATGGCCTCGCTGCGAATGAGCCCGGGCACGATGCAGTTGGTGAGCACGCCGTTCTTGGAGAACCCGTTGGCCAGGTTCTTGGAGAAGTTGATCAGGGCAGCCTTCGCGGCGGAGTACGGAGCGAAGTAGGGGTCGGGCTCGCGACCGACGCGCGAGGAGATGTTGATGATCCGTCCCCAGCCCTGCTCCTTCATCAGCGGCACACAGGCCAGCGAGAGGCGTACCGCGCTCATCAGGTTCAGCTCGAAGCTGTCGTGCCAGTCGTCGTCGGTGAGCTCCAGCATGGCCTTCGGAGCGCCCTTACCGGCGTTGTTGACGAGGATGTCGACGCGACCGAAGGCGGCCAGGGTGGCCTCGACGACCGCGGCCGCGCCCTCAGGCGTGGCGACATCGGCCTGCACCACCTCGGCTTGCCGGCCAAGCGTCACCACTTCGGCGGCCACCGCTTCGAGCCCCGGCAGGCGTCGGGCCGCCAGCACGACGTCGGCTCCTTCGGCCGCGAGCGTGAGGGTGATGGCCCGCCCGATGCCCTGGCTGGCCCCGGTGACGATCGCTACGCGACCGTGGAGCATCAGGTCCACGGCATCATCCGAACATCAGATCGGCGAAGCGGCGCATGCCCTCGACGGCCTCACGGGAGCGGGCCCACGGTGCGACGATGAGGCGGTCGACGCCAACCTCTCCCCAACGATCGACGTCGTCGGGGGTCTCCACTGGCCCTCCGAGGGTGACCTCGAAGGGCAGGCCGGACCGCCCAGCCTCCGAGCGCAGCTGGGCCAGCAGCTCGATCGGGCGGCGGGCTGACTCGACGGTGTGGGTGATGCCGATCCAGCCGTCGCCGATCCGCGCGGCGCGGCGCAGGGCGGCGTCGGATTCGCCGCCGACGTGGATCGGTGGCCACGGCTTCTGCACCGGCTTGGGCTCGAACATCACCGGGTCGAAGTCGAAGAACTCCCCGTGGTGCTCGACCACCTCGTCGCTCCACAGGCGGGTGCACACCTCGATGGCCTCGTCGAGGCGGCGGCCACGTGTGTGGAAGTCGAGCCCGGCGGCCCGCCATTCCTCCTCCAGCCAGCTCGCCCCGATGCCAAGCTCCAAGCGCCCGCGGGACACGATGTCGAGCGTCTGGATCGCCCGCGCCGCTACGAAGGGGTGGCGCAGCGCGAGGTTGTACACGTGCGTGCCGAGGCGCACGCGCTCGGTGCGACCGGCCAGGTACGACAGGTACGCGAAGCAGTCGAACACGGGCACGTTCGGGGGGATGGGTGGATGGTCGTGCCCTGGGTGGGGCGAGCTCGACATCTGCACCGGGAGCACAAGGTGCTCGGGCAGCCAAACCGACTCGAAGCCGAGCCGGTCCGCCTCGACCGTGACCTCCTCGAAGAAGCCCGGGTTGAGGCGTCCGAGCGCGAGACCGAACTTCACGCGGTGACCCGCGGGCCCAGCGTCGCCGCTGAAGGCAGTCTCACTGGCCCGGCTCTCAGTTGCCCTGCTCGAGCGCTGGCGTGCCGTACTGGTGAGCGTCGGGGTAGCAGAACGGGAACTTGTCGGTGGCCTGCACCCACCCGCCCTTCGAGTCAAGCCAGCGGGCGATGCCGAAGCAGTCTTGGGCGGTGGGCGTGGAGTAGTCGAGGGGCACGTACTCGAGGCCGCCCATGATCCCTCCGGCGGTGTACTTCCGGAGGCCGCGGAAGTAGTCCTCGAGGCCCTTGCGAGTTGGGGCAGGACCCATGGCCCGCACGGCATCCCCGATGAGGGTGGCCTGGGCCCAGGCCTCGAGCGCCCACTGGTGCAGCTCCTGGCCGGGCTGGTACCTGGCGAAGGCGGCGCGGAACTCGGCGATGGCGGGGATGGCGGTGGCCGTGTAGGGCATCGATTCACCGGCGACGTACACGGAGTTGCGGCAGGTGTCGTTGTAGTCGTTGCCGACGGAGTCGCCCATGGACACGATGGTGGAGACCTTGGCCTTCACGGAGAACTGACGGCGGGCCATGGCGTCGCAGAGCTTGCGGTTGGCGCCGTCGTCCATCGCGTCGAACATGATCTGCACGCCCTTGTTCTGCATGTCGGCCACCGCCTGGTCGAAGCTGGGGGCGGCGAACGACACGGCGTAGGACGTGACCTGGAAGCCCTCGAGCTCGAGGCCCTTGGCGATGAACGTCCCCGCCTGCTTCGACTCGTCGATGTCGTAGGAGAACACGGCGGCCTTGGTGACGCCGAGGTTGGCCTTGAACCACCGGTAAATCCCCGAGAGGCTCATGATCTGGCCCCTGTAGCCGACCGTCTTGCCGTCACGGGCGTAGCCGTTCGGATAGCCGCTCCAGAGGTGTGGGTAGCGGGAGAAGCTGTTGGTGATCGGGATGCCGATCGTGGGCACACCCTTGTCGTTGATGTACTGGGCGGCGCCACCGAAGGCGCGAGTGTTGGTGGCGACGAGGGCGAAGACCTTGTCCTGCTCGACGAGACGGCGGGCGCACTCGAGCGCTCGGCTGCGATCCTCCCGGTCGTCGCAGGTCTTGAGGACCACCTTGCGGCCTCCGATGCCGCCCTTGGCGTTCATGGCGGCGGTCCAGGCGCGAAGGCCACGGGCGGCGGGTGCGAAGGCGTCGCCGAGCACGCCGTTCTCGGCGACGATCGTGCCGAGCGTGATGGTGGTTGCCGTGATCCCCACGTCGGAGGCCTGGTTGGGGCCGGCGGCCGCCGTCGCTCCGCCCGGCTTGGCGCCGGTGGTGCCGCCGCCGGTGGTGCCGTTGGCGCCTGGTCCGCCGGTGGTGCCGCCGCCGTTGGCGGCGCCCGGGTCGGCCGCCGCGCCGCCGTCGGTGGGGTCAACGGTGGCTGACGGGTCAGCCGAGCCATCGGAACCCTGGTCGAGCGCGGCGCCCTTTGTGGAGCCCTTGCTCTCGACGAAGGCCGAGTCCGGCAGGCGGGTGCCGCAGGCCGCCACGAGCAGGGCGACCAGCAGCAGGCCAGTGGTGCGTGTTCTCATCCTGGCGAGTCTCCCGATCCCCGTTGTGTCCAAGCTGTTCAGTTCGCTTCTCGGCCGCTTGACTCCTGCCCTCACGGGTTCTCGCGGATGAATCGGTACACGCCGGCCATGTCGGTGTTCACCTTGTCGGGCAGGGGATGGATGGTGGCTCCCATCGCCCGCGCCCCCCACACGATCTTGGCGGTGCGCTCTGCGAGGGCGGCGTTGTGGAGCGCCTTCTCGGGCGTGGATGCGCAGGTGACCAGCCCGTGGTTGGCCACGAGGGCGGCGCCCCGGTCGGCGAGCTTGTCGGCGACCTCGTCGCCCAGCTCGGCGCTACCGGTTCCCTTGTAGTCGCAGCAGGGCACGTCGCCTCCGAGGTACACGACGACCTCCTCGATGACGGCCGGGATCGGCTCGTGGGCGAGGGCGAACATCGTGGCGTACACGGCATGGGTGTGGATCACCGAGCCGAGCTCGGGATAGCGGCGCAGCGCCGAGAGGTGGAGGTCCTTCTCGGTCGTGGGTGAGCGCTCGCCCTCCACCACGGTGCCGTCGAGCTCGACGACCACGAGGTCGTCGAGGGTCATCGTGTCGTAGGGCACCGAGGACGGCGACAGGCACACGAGCCCATCGGGCAGGCGGCCGGAGATGTTGCCCGACGTGCCCTCCACCAGCCCCTCGGCCAGCATCTTCTTGGCAGCCGCCAGCACGGCTTCGCGGGTGGTGGTGGGCGATGTGATCGTGTCAGCCATGGCTGAGCACCTCCGGGTTGGCCAGGTTGGCCGGGCGCTCGCCGCGCAGCAGCGCGGCGAGCCCGTCGGCCATGAGGGTGGTGTGGTTGGTCTCGGTGTCGTAGGTGGCGCCGCCGATGTGCGGCGTCAGCACCACGTTGGGCATGGCGACGAGCGGGTGGTCGGTGGCGATGTTCTCACCCTCGAAGTGGTCGAGGGCCGCGGCCGACAGGTGGCCTGAGGCCAGCGCCGCCGTGAGGGCATCGAGATCGTGGAGCCCGGCGCGAGCCGAGTTCACGTACACGGCGCCATCCCGCATCCGGGCGAAGCGCTCGGCGGACATGAGCCCCAGCGTTTCGGGCGTCACGGCCGCGTGCATCGACACGACGTCGGCCTCCGCCAGGAGCTCGTCGAGGTCGTGGGTGGCGTCGTCGGCGAAGGGGTCGCTGGCGATGACGCGCATGCCGAGACCCTCCAGGCGCCACCGGGTGGCGCGTCCCACCGCTCCCAGCCCCACGAGGCCAGCGGTGCGACCGGCCAGCTGCCAGCCGCGGAAGCGCTGGTAGGGGATCGAGCCGTCGCGGTACACCTGGCCCTCCCGCACGTCACGGTCGGCGGCGATCAGGTGGCGGGTGACGCCGAGGAGCAGGGCCACGGTCATCTCGGCCACGCCGTCGGCGTTGCGGCCCGGCGCTCGAAGCACGGGGATGCCCTTGGCGGTGGCCCCGGGGAGGTCGACGTTGGTGGGGTCGCCGCGGGTGGAGCCGATGGCCACGAGGGGGAGATCGAGCACCGGGCCCGCGCACTTGTCGGCCTCGCAGATGAGCACGGTGGCCCCGAGCTCTGCGGCGCGGGCGGCGAGGTCGCCCTCGTTGTAGAGGCGCAGGGGCTCGTGGTCGATCCACGGGTCGAGCACCACCTCCCCCAACGCTCGCAGGGCGTCGAGGCCCGGGCCGCGCAAGGGGGCCGTGGAGAAGATCAGGGGCCGCTCGGTCATGTCGTGGTCCTCGAATCGCTGGTGGACGTCTGCCCGTTCGCGGCAGACGAGTGTGTCATTGTGCGCCGCGCCTGCGCCGCCACGAAGGCGAGGTCGGCCGGGTAGGTACGGGCGGCGAGGAGCATCACGAGACCGCCCACCGCGTAGAGCGGCGTGATCATCGCCAAGGCGGTGGGCAGGTCGGTCGCATCCGAGAGCACACCGACGATCAACGGGGCCAGGGCCGACAGCGCCCGCACCACCGATCGGATGGCGGCCGCCCGCCCCCGCAGCTCGCCAGGGACGACATCCGACACCAGCGCCTCGCTCGGTGCGACCGGCGTGGTGAGGCACAGGCTGCCGAAGAACAGCAGCACAGCGGCCAGCGGGAGCGACGACGTGAGGAAGGCGGGCAGGAGGAGCACGCTGGCCAGCACGGAGGACACGGCGGTGACGTAGACACGGGCGTTGGCGACGCCTCGGCGCAGCAGGTGGTCGGCGAGCTCACCGCCGCCCACGAGGCCGATGGCCGCGCCGGCACCGATGGCAGGCACGAAGGCGCCGGCCTTGGTGGCCGACAGGTCGAACGCCTGCTTGAAGAACTCGATGCCCCATACGCCGAGTGCACCGAGCAGGAAGCTCGAGATCGTCAGGGACATCAACCCGAACCACATCGACTTGATGTGCATGAGCTCGCGCAAGACGTCCATCCACGACGCGTGGTCGTAGTCGAGCGTGGAGACGCGGGGCTCCGGGAGATGGAAGTCGGGCAACAGGCCCGGGACGTTGTCGGCCTCGATGCGCTCGGTCTCCTCGAGGTGGAAGGCGCGGTCCTGGCCCCCTCGCTCGGGCTCGGGCAGCCGCGTGAGCATCAGCACGACCACGACGCCGATGGGGATCCACATCCAGAACGCCGCTCGCCACCCGAAGGTGTCGACGAGCACACCCGAAAGGCCCACGCCGAAGAGGCCGCCGACCGCGCTCCCGAGCTGGTAGCGGCCCATCATCCGGGCGCGCGTGGCCACCGGGTAGAAGTCGGACATCAACGAGAACGAGGCCGGCCCGTTGGCCTCGACGGCGCCGACACCGAGACGTCCGATGAACAGGAACGCGAAGCCGGGGGCGATGGCGCCCAGGCCCATGCAGGTGGTCCAGATCACCATGGCGATCACGAGCAGCGTGCCGCGGCGCCACCGGTCGGCCAGGGCGCCGATCGGGATGCCGCCCACGACACCGACCAGCACCATGGCGGCGGCGAGCGCGCCGAGGGCGGTGTCGCTCACGCCGAAGTCAGCGCGGATCCCGTCGAAGGCCTGGGCGAGCGACAGCTTCTCGCCCTGCTCGAGCATCAGCGTGGCCGCGAGCGCGACGACGGGGAACGCGCCGTAGCGGACAGCGGTGGTCCGCAGGGTGCTCTCCAGCTGGTCGGTCATCAGTGCGTGGTCATCAGTGGGTGGTCATCTGTGGTCGGCCGTCACTCGTTGGGCAGCTCTGCCTCGACCTCGGCCTTGGCCATCACGGCGTCGTCCTGGTTACGGAGCTCGACGCGCACACGGACGATGTGCTTGCGACGACGCTCGATGCGCTTGTCGATCACCTCGCCGGCGAGGAAGGTGGCATCGCCCGTGAAGGCGGGGTTGCGGTACTGCGCCGTGGAGTGGGTGATGAAACCCCACTCGCCCGCCCACGCGGCCACGTAGTCGATGATCCACGCGCCCATCGAGGCGCCGTACCCGTAGCCCCGGGGCATGCCCACGTGCTGCGCCCAGCGCGGCTGCAGGTGGCCGCGCGACGGGCCGTAGTAGGCGCCGTCGGTGAGCTCAGGGTTGACGCGCTCCATGCGGCGGTCGCCCTCGAAGCCGGCCATCTCCTTCGTGTAGCCGAGCGCCTCGGCGCGAACCGTGGTGGGTCCCTTGGCCATCGCGCCCCAGGTGGTCATGGGGTAGGCGCGCCACTCGGTGGTGAAGCTGGCCAGGCTGTGCGGACCGAGCACGTTGGGGGCGAGCTGGTCGCCCACGGCGACGCTGTCGAACAGGCGCTTGTCGTGGTGCAGCTTCTGGATCTGATCGATGAACTCGAGCTTGCGAGCCTCGAGCTCCTCGAGCTGCTCGTCGCTCCACTCGGGCTCGACGGGCTCGGAGAAGAGCTTCTTCTCCTTGGCTTCCTTCACCTGGTAGCGGATGGCGGTGGAGCGCTGCAGCGCCACCCGCTCGCCGCGCTGGTTGATGTAGAGCGTGTCGCCGCGCTGGAAGCAGGTGGGTCCCGCGAACTTGGTCTCGGTGACCTTGTAGTCGTACGGCATCCGGTGGCACACGAAGTGATCCCCCGGGTGGATGCGGGGGCCGAAGAACCACCAGTCGTCGCCCCCGAAGATGAGGTGCGAGCTGGGGATCCTCCCGACCTGCGCGGGGGAGCAGCCGTGGCTCGTGTCGACGGCGACGGTGAACGACTGCGGGGCGATGATCGTGCCGAAGCGACTCTCCGAGGCCCACTGCTCGTCGTAGTGCAGCGGGTTCGGGTAGTGCATGCCCTGCACCCAGCGACGGATGTCGTTGGTGGCCACGGGCTCCTTCAGCTCGCCCGGCTCCATGGGCACGCCCATGTACTGGTCGAGGTCGGATGCGTCGAGGGTGCTCATCGGTCTCCGCTGGTCGTTGGGATGTGGTCGGTGCTGGCGAGGCGCTCGGCGACGAGAGCCACGAGCTCGGCGTCGCGAACCTTCGTGTCGCTGCCGGTCATCGGGATCGCGCCATCGGTGAAGAACAGCACGCGCTTGGGCACCTTGTAGGCAGCAACCCGCTCGCGCAGGAACGCCTGGATGTCGGCCTCGGTGGCGCTGGCGCCATCCTTGAGCGTGATGCAGGCCACGACGATCTCGTCGAGCCGCGGGTCGGGCATGCCCACGATGCGGGCCAGCTTCACCGGCGGACACGCCCGCAGCTGCACCTCGAGCTCGGCGGGCGACACGTTGGCGCCGCCGGTCTTGATCATCTCCGTGCGCCGGCCCGTCCAGTGGACGAAGCCGTCATCGTCGAAGAACCCGGCGTCGCCAGTGTGGAAGAAGCCGTCGGCGTCGAAGCACTCCGCCGGAGTCATGCCGACGTAGTGCTCCATCAGCGTGGGACCCTTGATGGCGAGCTCGCCGTCCTCGCCGGGGCCGAGCAGCTGCCCGGTGTCGGGGTCGACCACGCGGAGCTCGTTGCCGGGGAGGAGCCTGCCCATGCTCTGCTTGAGCAGCTCGCGGGGCGTGTCCGACCAATGGGACACGAAGAAGGCGCAGGTCTCCGAGAGGCCGTAGCCCACCGGCATGTTCCAGGTGGTGTCGCCCTCCACGGTGGGGTGGCGGGAGAAGGCGGACTTGCCGAACACGTAGGTGAGCGACGACAGGTCGGTGTCGGCCCAGGCCGGGTGCTCCTCGAGCGCCCCGATCTGATGCGGGAGGGCGTAGGGCTCCGTGACCTGCTCGCGGGTCATGAGGGCGAGCGCCTCCCCGGGCTCGAACGACTCCTGCATCACCCAGCAGCCGCCTGCGGCCAGGGTGGCGCCCATCGCGGTGTTGAGCCCGGCCGTCCAGAACAGCGGGAGGGCCGTCCACATGCGAGTGGCCTCATGGCGACGGAAGATCTGGGCTTGCACCCAGAACTGCAGCGTGGGCGCACGGTGGTTGTGCAGCATGCCCTTGGGGGCGCTGGTGGTGCCCGAGCTGTAGATGATGAGGGCGTGGTCGGTGGGGCTCGTCTCGGCGATGCACTGATCGACGATCGCGTCCTCGACGCCGTCACCGCTCATGAGGAACCGGTCCCAGGTCGAGTCGCCCACCGTCACCACGGCGCGCAGCTCGGGCAGCTCGGGTCGGAGCGCCTCGAGATCGTCGGCGTAGCGGCGGGCCAGCATCCGGCTCTGGGTGAAGGCGACCTTCGCCTCGGAGTTGGTGAGGAGGTAGGCCAGCTCGGGCGCGGGCGAGAAGGTGGAGAGCGGCACGGCGACTGCGCCGGCCATGGTGGCGCCGAACAGTGCGGCCACGGCCTCCGGGCGGTTGCCCATGAGCACGGCGACACGATCGCCCCGCTCGATCCCCAGAGCGATCAGGCCCTTGGCCACCCGTCTTGCCTCGTCGCGCAGGTCGGCGTAGGTCCAGCGCAGGGTGGCTCCGGAGCGCAGCGGCTCGTCGAACACCAGCGCCTGGTTCGGCCCGAAGCGGGTGGCCACCTCCTCGAGGAAGGCACTCATCGTGAGGGCACCGATGCCGGGCATGTCCTCGAGGGGCGGGCCGTGCAGGGTGCTCACGCCAGGGCTCCGCCGTGGGGGAAGAGCCCGTCGAAGCCGTCGCGCTCGATGGCCAGGGCCAGCTCAGCGGCGGTGCGCTCGGCGCTGCAGGGAAGTCGCAGGGCGGGCTGCACGTGGCGGGTGAGCACCGAGATGTCGTACTCGTCGCACACCCCCGCGGCGCCGTGGAGCTGCTGGCACGTGCGCAGGACGGCCCGGGCGACATCGAGGGCGTGCACGCGCAGCGCGAGTGCGTCGACGAGCGCACCGTCGGTGGCGAAGGTGAGGCGCCAGATCGTGAACTGGGCCAGCTCGCGCAACCCGGCCACCGCGACGGCGGCGTCGGCCAGCTGGAACTGTACGGCCTGGAACGCGGAGAGCGGCTTGCCGAACTGGATGCGACCGCTGACGTGCTCGACGGCGAGCTCCACCGCCCGGTCGCTCGTGCCGAGCACCTGCCACGCCGTGAGGGCGAGGTGCAGGGCGACGTCGCCGCTGGCCGAGGAGGCAGGATCGACCTCGATGCTCGCGTCGAGGTCGGCGACGAAGGGGCCGAGGCGGGTGCGGAGCGGGGCACCCTGGGGGCCGGCGACGGCCGTGGCGACGCTGCGTCGTCCGTCGAGGGTGGCGACCCGCCAGCGGTCGAACAGGTCGCCGTGGTCGACGCGACAGGCGCCGTCGGGCACGACGGCGAAGGGCAGCCCGTCGCCGTCGCGCAGGAGCGCCGCTGGCAGCGGGTAGGGGAGGGCGACCCGGCCGGCGGCCTCGCAGAGGGCGGCCGCAGCGGCCAGCGTGTCGGCGTCGGTCCGTGGGTCGAGCTCGTCGATGCCGAGGGACGTGAGCGTGCCGGTCACCTCGGTGCGGCGCAGCCCGGGATCCTCCTCGGCCCGGCGTGCCGCGTCGACGCCCCCAAGGGCGGCGAAGGCCTTCGACGCGGTGGCGCCGAACTCGATGGCCTCGTCGGGCAGGACGGGGTTCACGAGCGGCCCCCGAGCAGCGCCTTCGACACGATCATGCGCTGCACCTCGATGGTGCCGGAGGCCACGGTGGCGGCCTGGGCGTAGCGCCAGTGGTCTTCGATGGCACCGTGCAGCGGTGCCGCGACGCCTGCTTCGAGGCTCTCGTGGTCGACGGCCTGGAACAGCAGCTCGGCCACCTGCTGGTCGCACTGCGTGACCGCGATGCGTGCGGCGCTGGCCATCACGTCGGGTGGCTCGCCGGTCTCCTGGGCGCGCACGGTGCGGTAGGCGAGGAGGCGGGCGACGCGCACCTGCACGAGGGCCCGGGCCCACTGGCTGTGTAGGGCGGGGGGCAGCTGATCCCACACTGGGGCCAGCTCGCGGCCGAGGGCGGACAGCAGTCGCTCGCAGCGGGCGTAGCGGGCGATCCCGACGCGCTCGTGGGCCAAGGCTCGACGGATCACGGCCCAGCCCTCGCCGATGCCGCCGAGCACCGCGTCGGGACCGGCCCACACGTCTTCGAAGAACACCTCGTTGAGGTGGTGCGGGCCGAGCATGCTGCGGATCGGGCGCACGGTGATGCCGGGGGTGCCCATGGGGACGAGGAACATCGTGATGCCCTCGTGGCGCTCACCGGCGCCCACCCGGGCGGCCAGCACGCACCACTGCGCCATGCCGGCGTACGACGTCCAGATCTTCTGGCCGTTGAGGCGCCACCCGTCGCCGTCGGGGGTGGCCTTGGTGCTGAGGGACGCGAGGTCGGAGCCGGCGTCGGGCTCGCTGAAGCCCTGGCACCAGATCACGTCGCCGGCGGCGATGGCGGAGAGGTGCTGGCGCTTCTGCTCGTCGGTGCCGAAGGCCATGATGGCCGGCCCCACCCAGTTGAGGCCCATGTACTGGGCGCCGCGGGGCTCGTGATGGGCCCACATCTCCTCGCGCACGACGGTCTGGTCCCACACCGATCCCCCGCCACCGCCGTACTCGGTGGGCCACGCGATCGTGAGCAGGCCCTCCTCCGCGAGGGTCTTGCAGAACCGCTGGGCCACGTCGAGGTCGGCAGGGTCGTTCGTGAAGGCGCCGAGGTAGTCCTCGGCGATGTGGGCGGCGATCAGCGCTCGCAAGCGGCTGCGCAGGGCGGCTGCCTGCTCACCGAGGTCGAAGTCCACGGTCCTCCCTTTCAAACCTGACGCCGATGTTAGTCGCGTAGTCTCCACCGCATGCAGCCCGCGTCCGTCGCTCACGTCCTCGATCGGGCCCTCGCCGAGGATCGTGACCGCGAGGCGCTCGTCACCCGCACCCGGCGGCTCACCTACGGCGAGCTCGACGGGGAGGCGAACCAGGCTGCCCACGCACTGCGATCCCTCGGAATCGGTCCCGGCGACCGGGTGGCAGCGTCGCTCCCCAACGACGCCGATGTGGTGGTGGCGTTCCACGGGGCCATGCGCCTCGGGGCGGTCTGGGTGGGCATCAACCGTGCGCTGGCCCCGCCCGAGAAGCGGTTCCTGCTCGACGACTCCGGCTCGTCGCTGCTCCTCTGCGACGACGATCTGCCCGATCTGCCCGATCTGCCCGATCTGGGCGTGCGCCGGCTGCCCGTGGCGGAGTGGCGGGCCGATGTGGCCGCGGCCCACGACGAGGCGATCGGGTTCGATGTGGATCCCTTGGCCCCGGCCGGTCTCGCCTACACCAGCGGCACGACCGGCCACCCCAAGGGAGCGGTGCACAGCCAGCACAACCTGCTCACCCCGGGCGCCGTGCTCGTCGCCACCCGGGGCTACGACGCCACCCTGCGCAAGGGTGATTGCTTTCCGTTCACCGTGCTCAACATGGCCGTGCTCACCACGCTGCTGGTGTCGCAGGCGGGCGGGTGCTCGATCGTGATGGACCGCATCGACGCCGAGGGTGTGGCCGAGTGGATCCGCGCCGAGCGGGTCACCACCTGGAACGGGCCCCCGGCGCTGCTGCACAGCCTGGCCACC
>JBKJSO010000265.1:0-5691 GCA_046595835.1 Acidimicrobiales bacterium
GGGAACCCAGGATCGAGGAGCGGCAACACCGACACCGACGGTTGGCTCGCCCTCGTCGGCGGCGCCGCCCGCCAAGGCTTCGACGGGAACTTCACGGCGTTCCCCACAGCGCCGCTGACCTGCAGCTCGGTCAGCTACAACGGCGCCATCGGTCCGGTCGCCGTGACCATCACGGGCATGACCGCATGCAGGACCGCTGGCGACATCTGGCGCATCAGTGGCGGCACCGTCAGCGGTGCTCCGTACACAGGCAACGTCATGTCCGGCGGTCGGCGGGGCAACAACCTCGGCCTGGCGCTGCGGACGAATGGCGGACTCGTCGACGTGTTCGCCGTGCTCGACGGCACCCTGCACAGCGCGGGGTCCTCGTCTCCAGCGATGGTCCAGCTGTTGCCTGAGAACGATCCTGCCGCGACGTTCACCGTCGGCGCAGGGACCTCGGGCACCGCCCCCGGGTGTTCGGGCTACGTCACCGGGACGACGTTCTCGGCCGTCGTGCATCCCCCGATGACGTTCAGCGGGAACTCCCTGAACGTGCAGAAGAACGTCATCGAGTGCCAGACCGACGCCTCCGTCGGGATCGTGGAACCGACCATCGTGGGTGCGACTGGCTCGGAGGGGTTGGTCAATCGCAGCGTCCTGTACACCCTGACCGGCGGCGAGCGGTTCAGGGGGCGGATCGCCACAAGCATGTTCGTGGGCTCGGGCAGCTCGAAGACGTACTACCTGACGCTCATCATCGAAGAGAACAACACCCACCTCGCCCCCGGACCGCTGCCGCCCGCGGGTACTCTCGTCGATGATCCCGGGAACTCGTTCACGGTGGTCCGGCTCGTCGCCAGCTCGTCGGGTGGCCCCGGACCGGTCACCTTCGCCCGATGACCTCCTGCCAGTCGACTCGGGGTACGTCGGCCCAGAGGCGCTCGAGGTCGTAGAACTCCCGCTGGTCCTGCTGGAAGACGTGGACCACGACGTCGCCGTAGTCCATGAGCACCCAGGTGCGGTCGGCCAGGCCCTCAATGCGCTTGGGCTTGGGACCGCCTGCGTCGTGGATGCGGAACTCCACCTCGTCGCAGATGGCCTTGACCTGGCGGTCGTTGGCCGCACTGGCGATGACGAACCAGCCGCAGAGGGCCAGCACCTCGGCCACGTCGAGGACGATCACGTCGCGGCCCATCTTGCTGTCGGCGGCGCGGGCCGCGGTGATGGCCCACTGGCGGGTGTCGTCGAGGGTGGTCTGGTCGGTCAGCGTCGCTCCTAGATGTCGGTGCCCAGCACGATGGTGACATCGAACGCGTCGATCGGGCGAACGTCCTCGACGACCCGGCCCACCCCGAGGGCGTCTCGGAGGCGCTGCGCGGCGGCCCGCTGGCCGGGCTGGTGGTAGCGCACCTCGGTGGTCCGATAGTCGAAGGCGTCGGCGTTCCCAACCACGACGATGGTGGCATCGGACGCCACCACCGTTGGCGCCACGCTGCGAACGTGCTCCTGGTGCCCGGTGCCATCCAACAAGCGCACCTTCGTGCGGGGAGCGAGCGCGGTGCCCGTGGGGAACGGGACCAGCTGCGTGATGATGCCGCGCAGCGCGTCGCGGTCCACCGGGAACACGTGGTTGCCGGCGCCGTCGGTCACGTCCGTCACGGGAACAGTGGCGACCTGCCGCTTCCCCGCGGCGAGCCCGCGCACGAAGCGGCCCAGCCCGGAGTCGAGCTCTCCGGGCACAGCAGCAGGGTCGGTCGAGGCGGCGACCGCAGCGACCCACGCCTCCCAGAACAGCTGCTGCCGGTAGATCCGGGCCAGCTCGCCCGCGCCCGGTTTGGCCGCCTCCAGCCACGGTGCGACGCGATCTGGCGTGAGCTTCACCAGTCCCGCCGGGAACCCCGGGACATCGTCGGGGTTCTGGATCGTGAGCGGCGCAACCGGGCCCACGAGGGCAGCCCAGCGCGCGTCGTCCACCAGGACGATGTCCTCCACCCCTACCCCGGCCACGGCCTCCCCCGCCCCTCGCAGGATGTCAGGGGTCCCCCCGAAGGCGAACGTGACCGACATCGTGGCCGAGTCGGCCCCGTCGCCCACCTTGACCGACGGGGGCAGGAGGAGGACCGACCCCCCGGCGTCGCCGTTGTTCAGCGCCAGCAAGGCGGCCGACTCCAGGACCCCGTCGTGGACGTGGGCCACGAGCAGGGTGGGGGTGGGCGCCAGCAGGCCCTCGAACCCCGGCTCGCTCGGATCCGTGCTGGTGACCCGTCGGCCGGTGTTGCTGTCTCGCAGGGTCTGCACCCCAACGAACGCCAGGACGCCGGCCACCAGCGCCGACACGCTCAGCACGGCGACGAACCCGATCATCCAGCGCCGTGAGGGTCCAGGGCCCGGCGGAGTCGACGATGGCGGGGCGGCCGGTGCCTCGGCGGCGGCCGCGGCCCGTCGGGCAGCGCGAACGCCGGTGCCGTGCTCGGGGAGGAGGAGATCCAGGCTGGGATGCGGCTCCCGTGCCGCCTGGTCGTGGGTGGGGGCGGTCACGCGGCGTCTCGGTAGAGCCCGCGTGACTCGATGCAGGCGATGACCGCTCGGGGCACCAGGTAGTCGAGGGGGCGGCCGTCGCGAGCCCGTTCGCGCAGGTCCGTGCTCGACACGTCGAGTCCTGGCACCTCGGTTCGGATCCATCGCCATCCGGCCAGCGACGGCGCCTCGGCCACGCCCGGTCGCTGCACCGCGACGATCGTGGCGAGGGCGCGCACCTCGTCCGCCCGCTCCCAGGTGGTGAGGCCGGCGGCAGCGTCGGCGCCGAGGATCACGAACAGCTCCCGCGTGGGCACCTCGGTCTGCAGCGCCGCCAGCGTGTCGGCCGTGTAGGACGGGCCGCCGGCATCGATCTCGATGCGACTGGCGTCGAGCCCAGGCGCGTCGGCGACGGCCGCTTCCACCATGGCGAGGCGGTCGGCGGCGGGGCTGATGGCCCGGCTTCCGACCTTCTGCCAGGGCACGTTGTTCACGACGAGCAGCACGCGGTCGAGGGCGAGGTCGTAGCGAACGTTGAGTGCGGTGACCAGGTGACCGATGTGGGGTGGATCGAAGGTCCCCCCGAAGATCCCGAGCCGCTCGCTCACCACCATCCCCGCAACCTATTCGGTCTCGACCGCCCCGCCGAGGCAGCGAAGCAGCGTGACATCGGTCACCAAGGACCCGAAAACTGGGCACACGCGGCGCGATCCGACCATTTGCCCTATGGCGATGGTGGAAATTCGCTTCGGTTGGGAAGATGGGCGGGGTACCAATCGTTGAGGAGGGATGCCATGACAGATTCAGTAGGTCAGTACCTCAACGAGATCGGCCTCGTGCCGCTGCTCACCGCCGCCGAGGAGCGCGAGCTCTCCCAGGTGGTGGAGGCGGGCACGAAGGCTCGCGTCGCCATCGAAGCAGGCGAGGACACCCCAGAGAACCGGCGTCTCGCCCGCAAGGGTGCCGAGGCCAAGGATCGCTTCATCCGGGCCAACCTCCGCCTCGTCGTGTCGGTCGCCCGCCGCTACCCCCTCCCGCCCGCCATGGAGCTCCTCGACCTCGTCCAGGAGGGCAACCTGGGCCTCGAGCACGCCGTCGACAAGTTCGACTGGCGCAAGGGATTCAAGTTCTCCACCTACGCCACCTTCTGGATCCGCCAGGCCATCGGCCGGGCCCTCGACCAGAAGGCGTCGCTGGTCCGCCTGCCCGGCGACCGCTCGGCCAGCCTCCGGGCCGCCCTCCGCCAGGTCGCCGGGGACGGCGACGAGCTGGACGACGAGAACGCCCGCCTCTACCGCCTCACCACCCCGACGTCGCTCGATCGCACGATCGGCGACGACGACGGCAGCGAGCTCATCGACCTCATCGCCGACGACAAGCCCGGCCCCGAGACCCTCGTGATCCATCACGAGGAGCAGCAGCTCGTGGGCGACCTGCTGGGCGTGCTCGACGAGCGCGCTCGCCGCGCGGTCGAGCAGCGCTTCGGCCTGCACGACGGCCGCAAGCGCAGCTATCGGGAGGTCGGCGAGGAGCTCGGCGTCACGGCTGAGGCGGCCAGGCGGCTCGTCAAGCGAGCGGTGACCGCCGTGCGTGAGGAAGCGGTCGCAAGAAGCGACGCGGCCTGAGGATTTGGCAAACTTCGCTCTAGTCGGATCCTAGAACCGGGTCCAAGATGAAGGGGAGGCCGGAGCTCTCCCACCGCTCCGGCAACTGAAGCCGGTGCACGCCCGCTCGCCCGGCTTCCTGTCAGATCGGCCGTCCCACCCGCCTGGGACGGCCGATCCGCGTATCGGCTTTGCCTCTGCGGCGCCCACCGGCCACGCTTGACCCGTGAGCGGAACCTGGTCCCCGTCGTCCTGGCGAGATCGGCCGGCGGCCCAGCAACCGTCCTGGCCCGATGAGGCCGCGTTCGATGCTGCCCTCAAGCAGCTCTCCTCGCTGCCACCCCTCGTCTTCGCCGGCGAGGCGCGGGCCCTCACGACGGCGCTCGGGCAGGTGGCCGACGGCCGCGCGTTCCTGCTCCAGGCCGGTGACTGTGCCGAGTCGTTCGACTCGTTCTCGGCTGATGGGATCCGAGATTCGCTGAAGGTCATCCTGCAGATGGCCATCGTCCTCAGCTACTCCTCGGGCGTGCCCATCGTGAAGGTGGGACGCATTGCCGGCCAGTTCGCCAAGCCGCGATCTTCCGACACCGAGCTCATCGGTGGTGTTGAGCTGCCCTCGTTCCGCGGCCACATCGTCAACGACATCGCCCCCACTTCGGCGGCCAGGGTCCCAAACCCCGACCGCCTGCTCCAGGCCTACTTCCAGTCGGCGTCGACGCTCAACCTCCTGCGGGCCTTCGTGAAGGGCGGCTTCGCCGATCTCTCCCGCGTCCACCAGTGGAACCAGGAGTTCGTGGCGTCGAGCCGGGAGGGCCAGCGCTACGAGAACCTCGCTGACGAGATCGACCGCGCCCTGCGGTTCATGCGGGCCTGCGGGATCGCCTCCGAGACGCAGCCCAACCTCCACGAGGTCGACTTCTTCACGAGCCACGAGGCGCTGATCCTCGGCTACGAGCAGGCCCTCACCCGCCGCGACTCCCTCACCGACGACTGGTACGACTGCTCGGCCCACATGCTCTGGATCGGCGAGCGCACCCGTCAGCTCGACGGCGCTCACGTCGAGTTCCTGCGCGGGGTCGGCAACCCGCTCGGGTGCAAGGTCGGACCGACGGCCAGCGCCGACGAGGTGCTCGAGATCTGCCAGACGCTCAACCCGCAGCGGGTGCCCGGCCGCCTCACGCTCATCTCTCGGATGGGGGCCGACCTCATCGAGGACGGCCTGCGCCCGCTCCTCGCCGCTGTGCGCGACGCCGGCCACCCGGTGGTGTGGGCGTGCGATCCGATGCACGGCAACACGTTCACCTCTGATGGGGGCAAGAAGACCCGTCACCTCGATCGCGTGCTCAACGAGATCGGCGGCTTCTTCGCGGCGCATCGGGCGGAGGGCACGTGGCCGGGGGGCGTCCACGTGGAGCTCACGGGCGCCGATGTCACCGAGTGCCTCGGCGGCGCCGAGGAGATCCTCGACGCGCACCTCGACGAGCGCTACGAGACGATGTGCGACCCTCGGCTCAACGGTCGCCAGTCGCTCGATCTGGCCTTCAGGATCTCCGAGCTCCTGCAGCGCTGAGGGAATGTTGACCCGCTG
>JBKJSO010000273.1:0-4266 GCA_046595835.1 Acidimicrobiales bacterium
ACCTGATGAGCACGCCTGTGCAGCTCGGTCCCCGCTGCACGATCGTGGCCCACCTCGGGCCCGACGACCTCACCCGCGCGCGTCGTGGCGGAGTGCCCGGGTGAGGTCATCAGGCCCGAGGTGGGCCACGATCGTGCAGCGGGGACCGAGCTGCTCAGGCGTGCTCATCAGGTTCCTCCTCGATGCTCAGTCCAGTAGTGCGGACGCCGCCGACCGCGGCCTCCACGACCGATCCGTCGGGCACCTTCGTCCAGGCGTGGTGGTCGTCGAGCGGCTCCGAGGCGACGAGCACCCCGCCCGCCGCCAGGCCCTGGTCGACGAGGGTGAAGAGCGAGTTGCCGCACGCTGACGCCGCGATGCCGTGCCCATCGGCCAGCAGCAGGTTGAGTCGAGCGTCCGTGCGGGCCAGCACCTCGGCTGTGACTCGGGCCAGCGCGGCAGCCGGCGTGGCGCCGGCATCGAGGGCATCGAGCACGAGGGCGAAGAGCACCTCGGAGTCGGTCGTTCCCTCGATGCCGATGGCCCGGGTGTGGGAGACGCTGCGGCGCAGCTCCTCGCCCACCTCGCCCCGGAACCCGCTGATGAACCCGTTCAGGGAGAACAGCCAGGGACCCGAGCTGAACGGGGCGTTGCCGGTGTCGACGATCGGCGAGGGCGGGGTGGCGCTGCGGACAGCAGCCATGATCGCCCCGGCGTGCACCACCTCGGCCACCGACCGCAACGAGCTGTCGGTCCACATCGGCGCGTTCGTGCGGTAGCGGGCGGGGGCATCGCGCACGTCGGAGTCCCACCAGCCCACGCCCCACCCATCGGCGTTCATGGCGCCCTCTCGCTGGTGCAGCGGCTTCCAGCTCTGCTGCTCGAGCGACTGGGCGGGGTCGTAGAGCAGCGACGCGACCGACCGAGGCGGTCCGAGGTAGGCCAGGTGGCGGCACATCAGGCGCCGACCCGATCGGCGTCGCGCGCGCAGCGGAAGCCGGCGAAGATCTGTCGGCGGATGGGCAGGTCCCAGTTGCGAAAGGAGGTGCGACACGCGCTGGGGTGGGTGGCCCACGAGCCGCCGCGGAGGACCTTGTAGCCAGCACCGTGGAACACGGCTGAGTACTCGTCGTAGGGGAAGGCGACGAAGCCCGGGTGGGGGGTGAAGTCCGACGACGTCCACTCCCACACGTCGCCGATCATCTGGTGGCACCCGAGCGGGCTGACCCCATCGGCGTACGCCCCCACCTCCGCCGGAGCGAGGTGGCGCTGGCCGAGGTTGGCGTGGCGCTCATCGGGTGCCTCGGTGCCCCACGGCCACGGGAACGTGAGGCCGGTGACGGGGTCCCACGACGCGGCCCGCTCCCACTCAGCCTCGGTGGGGAGCCGCTTGCCGGCCCAGCGGGCGTAGGCATCGGCCTCGTGCCAGCACACGTGCTGGACGGGCTCGGCCAGCGGGACCACCTCCAGGCAGCCGAAGCGCCAGCGCAACCAGTCGACGCCGTCGCGCCGCCAGAACAGCGGGGCGCTGAGGGCGGCCTCCTGTCGCCACGCCCAGCCGGCGCGGCCCCACCACCGGGGGTCGTCGTAACCGCCGTCGGCCACGAAGGCCTGGTACTGGGCGTTGGTGACCGGCGTGGTGTCGATCCAGAAGGCGGGCAGCGACAACTCGTGCGGCGGTCGCTCGTTGTCGTAGGTCCACGGGTGGTCACTGCCCATCTGGGCGACGCCCGCCGGCACACGCACCTCCGCGGCCAGCACCGCACCGGGCGCAGCGGCCGGTGGCGGCGCCGCGAGAACCCCTTGGCTGTCCGCCTCCGGGAGGAGCTGCACCGCCGCGAGGAGCGTCTCGGCGTGCTGGTGCTCGTGCTGCACCACCATGTTGTGGACGAAGCCGTATCGCAACAGCGGCTCCTTGGCGTCGGGGCTCAGGTCGGCGCCGGCGAGGAGGTCGAGCGCACTGGCGCGGACGTCGTCGCCGTAGGTGCGAGCCTCGGAGGGCGAGAGCAGGGGCAGCGCTTCGCGGACCCCTCGGGGCTGCTTGAAGGCGTCGTAGAGGTCGTCGAGACCCTCGCGCGTGGCGGCACCACCAAGGGCTCGCACCAGCCACAGGTCCTCGTAGTTCGCCACGTGGGTGAGGTCCCACACGAGCGGTGACATGAGCGGGTCGTGCTGGCGTCGGAGCACGGCGTCGTCGTACGGGGCGACGATCGACAGGGTGCGCTGCCGAGACTCCGCCAGCGACGCGGCGAGCCGACCGTTCAGCTCCACCGGGCCACCTCCCTCGGCGGATCCACCAGATCGACGAGGGAGGCACCTCGCCGCAGCCGCTCCTCCAGGTCATCGGCCGGACAGCGCCCGCGGGCCGGCCACCGCGCGGCGGCGTCCTCCACGAGCTCGGCGTAGGTGCTGGGCGCGTCGCTGCGGTCGAGGGCCTCGGCCGCGTCGCGCAGGATGGTGACGGCGGCCGCCGCCAGCTCGGGGTGAGCGGGGCCGTAGCGGGCCGCCTCGGCCCAGAGGGTGGCCACATCGGCACAGGCGTGCGCGGCACGATCCCCCGCCTCGTCGTCGACGAGCACGGCCACGATGGCCGCGACCGCCGTCTCCGCCAGGCCGGGCGGCAGCGAGTCGAGCCAGCGCAGCTCCAGCCAGCCGCGCGGCCGAACCGGCGGGAACAGCGTTGTGCAGTGATACGCGAGGTCGGCGAGCGTCGGTCGACGCCCGTCGATCCCGGACTCCACCCACTCCCCAAAGGTGATCGGCAGGGAAACCGCCGCGCAGCGGTCGTCGTCGTGGAGGAGCATCAGTCGGGCGTCGAGCGCGTAGTTCGCCCAGTCCTCGCCGACGTCGCCGCTGACCAGGGCCGGGCGCGTGCGGCTCGGATCGAGGGCGTCCCAGGCCGCCAGGCGAGCCGAGCGGTGGGTAGCGGACGGCGAGCAGGCAAAGGCCGCGGCAAGGGCGGGGCCGATGCGGTGCGCCAGATCCCAACGGCGCGCCATCGTGTCAGCGTCGCCGTGGTCGATGTTGACCTGGATCGATGCGCTGCCGGTCATCATGAGGCGGCCCGCTGGTGCCCAGGGCTCGAAGTACGTCTCCATGGCGTCGTAGCGGGGCTTCGACAGCGTGCGGGCGGGCGTCCGGAACGCGTCGATGCCGGCTCCCATCACGCCGATGCCGGCGATGGCGAGCGCCTCGCGCACGGCGGCGCCATCGACCCGGAGTGCATCGAGGGCGCTCCACCAGGGCTCGAGCGCGACGGTGACCACCTCCACCTGCCCGCCCGGCTCCACGGTGACCGTGCTGCCGTGCGAAAGCGGTGGTGCCGCGGCCACCGCACCGAGCACCTCATCGGGATGGAGGTGCCGCTTCGGGCTGGCCATGCAGAAGGTGTGGCTCTCCTGCTCGAGCCCCACCCGAGGTGGGCCTGCTGACGGGGAGGCGTCGTGGAGCCGCAGGTGGTCGACGACATCACGTCGGGTGATCGGGGCGCGGTCGTCGGACATGGTCCCTTATCGATGCCCAAAGAGGGCCGCGACCCAGACCAGGTTCCGGACGGGGGCTGTCCACACGGTGCTCTCCAGATCGGCCATCGCATCCCCCTCCGGTGCCCATTCGGGCGGTCTGTCGAGTTCCTGCAAGAGCGTACGGGCCCGGCGACGCCCTGAGATGGCGAATCGGTGAACTTCAGGCCGAGGCGGGGAGATCGATCGTCGGCCGCGCTCAGGACCCGGGCACCCCGGCCAGCACCTCGAGGATCTCCTCGCCGTAGGCGTCGAGCTTGGCGGGGCCGATGCCCGGGCAGGCACGTAGCTCCGTGAGGGTCGTCGGGTAGCGCTCGGCGATGCCGTCGAGGTGCTTGTCGCTCAGCACCACGAACGCGGGCACGCTGTCGGCCTGGCTGCGCTCGCGGCGCCAGGCCCGCAGGGCCGCGGCCGCACCGGCCGCCATGGGAGAGGGCGGCGGGGCGAGCGTGAGCGGCGTGCCATCGAGCTGCACGCGCTCACCGAAGCGCACGAAGAAGCTGCCGCCGTCGTCGAGCCGCAGCCGCACGCCGTCGTCGTCGATGTGCTCGACGGTGCCCTCGTAGCCACCGAGCACCTTGAGCAGCTGGCCGACCCCGGCGGGCAGCGTGGTGCGCGCCTCGGGCGCCTTGCGGGCCCCGGTGGTGGAGACCGGCACCTTGGGGGCCACGGCCTGGCGAAGGTGCCCGTGCTCGGCGCTGCCGTCGAGCTCGCCGAGGAACGGCGAGCGCCGGGTGCGGTCGCCGAGCACCAGCACCCGGTGACG
>JBKJSO010000282.1:0-11277 GCA_046595835.1 Acidimicrobiales bacterium
TCGGGCAGCGGCTTGATGCCGATCTGCTGCCCGTCGTGTCCCACCAGTCGAACTTCGCGGGCCCGGATCCTGTCGTTGATCCGTGGCTCGCCGTTGGCCGGCGGCGTGGCTATCGCCAAATCCTCTTCATGTAGGCGCAGCTACCTCCTGTACGCGGGATGTGTCGACTGCCCGGACCTGCCCCGAAAAGCAACGAAGCGGACGCCGGAGGAAGCCGACGTCCGCCAACAGGACGGCGAACCGTCCTGTGCGACGTGGTCGACCTGGCGCACCTGAGGTGGCCAGGTGGGGGCGAACCCCACTTCCCGATGCAGTTGTGGCACGTAGGGTACCAGCCATGCCCCGCCCGACCGCAACCTCGACGCCGCCAGCATGAGCCTGTGGACGCCAGGCGGCGAGCACACCCCGGAGCCGGAGCCGCGGCTACCCACCGACTCAAGCATGCCAGAGCTCGATGACCTCTCACCCGAGGACCGAGCCCGGCTCGAGACGATGCAGGCCGAGATGGCCGAGGTCCGCGAGCAGCTCCTGGGGGCGCCGGCCGCAGTGGTGGTCGCCAACCACGCCATGGGCATCTACGAGCTGGCAGCCATCCACCTCACCGCGTCGGCTCCGGTGATGGCTGACGCATCGCTCGCGATCGATGCGCTCGCGGCGTTGCTCGACGGTCTCCGGGGCCGACTGGGCGAGGCCGAGCAGACCCTCACGGAGGCGTTGGCGCAGCTCCGCGCCGCCTACATCGAGGTGCACGCTCGACGAGACGGCGACGCTCCGCCGCCGGAGGCGTAGCATCGGTTGCCACAAGGTGGCGTTGTCGCCAGATGTGGGGGCACCGACAGCACGATGACCCAATCGTCGGAACCCGCTGTGGCGGGTGGATCCGAGCTCGATGAGCTCCCCGAGCTGGATCATGTGCGCGCCCTGCTGGCCGACACGGCCGACCTCGCCGCCATCCTCGAGCTCGACGGAACCGTCCACTACATCAACCGCTCCGGCCGACGGCTCCTGGGCATCCGCCCCGAGGAGCGCACAGCGTCCGTCGCCGCCTTCGAGCTGGTGGCCGCCATCGACCGAACGGTACTGGAGGTGGCGGTGCTGCCCGCCCTCCACGCCGACGGGTGGTGGACGGGGAACCTTGCCCTGACGACGAGGGCCGACGTCGAAGTGCCCACGCGCTCAACGCTGCGCATGCTCCCGGCGACGCCGAGTGCGCCGGCCCGCATCTCCTGGGTGGCGCGCGACATCAGCACCGAGAAGGCCGTGTACGAACGGCTCCACAAGAAGATCTTCGAGGACGAGCTCACGGGCCTTCCCCATCGCTCGATCTTCCTCGACCGCATCGATCTCGCTCTTCGCCGCACGGACGGAGAGCCCCGCGACGTCGAGCTGCTCTTCATCAGCCTCGACCGGTTCAAGGAGAAGAACGATCGCTTCGGCCGCGAGGTCGGCGACCAGTTGCTCCAGGCGGTGGCGCGACGCCTCGATCGCCTCTGCGGGCCGGGCCGAACGGTCTCACGCTGGGGTGGCGACGAGTTCGTCATCCTCTGCGAGGGCACCTCCGACGACGGTGACGCGATGCACCTCGCCACCAGGATCGTCGAAGCCTTCTCCGAGCCGATGTCGGCCGGCGGCTTCGACCTCTTCCAGTCCGCGTCGGTCGGCCTCAGCACTGCTCATCCCGCAGAGATCTCGACGGATCAGCTCCTGCGCCAGGCCGAGGCGGCCGGGCAGATGGCGAAGCAGCGCGGCGGCGGGGTCGTGCACCGATTCGACGAGGAGATGCGGGCGCGCGCCATGCGGCGGGCCGAGGTGGAGGATGCCCTGCGCGGAGCAGTCGACCGCGGCGAGCTGGTGCTGCACTTCCAGCCCGAGGTGTGCCTGCGCACCAACCGGATCGTGTCGGTCGAGGCGCTCGTGCGGTGGCACCACCCGCTGTGGGGCCTCGTCGCCCCCGCGGAGTTCGTACCGGTGGCCGAGACGTCCAGCCTGATCCTCGAGGTCGGCGGCTTCGTGCTCGCCACCGGGATGCGCCAGTGCGCCCGGTGGCGCGCCACCTTCCCCGACCGGGCGCCCACGGTTGCCATCAACATCTCCGCCAAGCAGTTCCTCCAGGACGACTTCGTGTCCCTCGTGGCGGCTTGCCTGGAGACGACCGGCGCCGACCCAGCCGACATCTGCCTCGAGATCACCGAGAGCATCTTGATGGACGACATCGAGGTCACGTTGGGCACGCTGCGTCGGCTGAAGGCCCTCGGTGTGCAGCTGGCCGTCGACGACTTCGGCACGGGCTACTCCTCCCTGTCCTACTTGCGCCGGTTCCCGGTCGACATCCTCAAGGTGGACCAGTCCTTCGTGTCAGGTCTCGGCTACGACCCCGAAGACTCCGCCATCGTGCAGGCCGTGGTGCACATGGGGCGGGCGCTCCAGCTCACCACGGTGGCCGAGGGCGTCGAGACCGCCCACCACCTCATCGAGCTGCGCGAGCTCGATTGCGACATCGGCCAGGGCTACCACTTCGCCCGTCCGGGCCCCGCCGAGAACATCACCCGGATGCTCGAGGCTGGCGCCGACTGGATGCGAACCGTCGTCTAGCTGGGGTCGGGCTCGAGCCTCTCGATGGCCGTGGCCTCCCAGCGGCCCAGCCCTCCGGGTCGCAAGCCGAAGGTGACCGAGGTCCCCACCTCGATGGTGCGGGTGCCATCGACCAGCGCCGTGCAGTGGAACGGGTAGTGCTCACCATCGGCGTCGAGCGCGCCCAGGCCCCGGGCGTCGTCGAAGGAGGTGACGATGCCGTGCACCTCAGTGGACGATCTTGGCCAGGGGGAGCTCGATGATGTCGGAGGCTCCCGCGTCCTTGAGGGCCGGGATCAAGGTGTTGATCGTGGCCTTGGCCACCACCGTCTCCACCGCATAGCCGCCGTCGCCGAACAGCTTCGAGACGGTGGGCGCCTTCATCGACGGAAGGATCTCGATGACCGCGTCGAGGTCCGCCTCGCCGACGTTCAGCTTCACGAGCACCTTGCCCCGTGCCTCCATGACACCGTCGAGCAAGGTCTTGATCTGCTCCATGGCATGGCGCTTGGCTGGATCTTCGGTGGCGGCGCGGTTGGCGATGAGCTCCGTGTAGCTGGTGAGCACCTCGCCGATGATCTTCAGGCCAGCGGCCCGCAGCGCTCGACCGGTCTCGGTGATCTCGACGATGCAGTCGACGATGTCGGGCACTTTGGCTTCGGTGGCCCCGTAGGACAGCCGGATGTCGGCATCGATGCCCAGCTTCTCGAAGTAGCGGCGGGTGAGGCCGAGGTACTCGGTGGAGACCCGTAGGCCCTGGGGAAGGTCCTCGACGCGATTGATCGGACTGTCCTGCTGCACCGCCACCACCATCCGGATGGGACGGGCGGTGGCCTTCGAGTACCGCAGCTCGCCAAGCGTGACGACGTCGCTCGCTGTCTCCTCCACCCAATCCCGACCGGTGATGCCGAGATCGAACATCCCCTCGGCCACGTACATGGGGATCTCCTGGGGCCGCAGGATGCGGACATCGGCGATGCGAGGATCGTCGATCGTGGCCTTGTAGTCGACCGACGACGACCGCTCGACACGCAGGTCGGCGGCCTCGAACAGCTCGAGGGTGGCCTTCTCGAGGGATCCTTTGGGTAGGACAAGGCGAAGCACGACGGCGAGGGTAGGTCAGCCGTGCGAGCCGCCGAAATCGAGATCGGGCAGCTCAGTGCTCGATCTCCTCGAGGGGTACGAGGGTCTCCGCGGCATACCCCGCGATCAGAGCGGCGATGTCGTCTGCCGGCGCCTTGGCGGGCACGACGCTGCAGTCGCTCTTCGTCAGGTCGACGCCGTCGGGGATGGTCGCGGCCAGGGGAACCTCAAGGAGCTTCTTCGGCTTGCCGCCGAGCGCGCAGTCCGGCACGTTGAAGCTCGTAACCGTGTCGGTGGTGGCGGTGCCGGCGAGCAGCGCCGCTCGATGGTCACCGATCCAGGCCACGACGAGGGCCGCGGCGGCCGCATAGTCCGCCCCGGCGCCGACTCCCGCGCTGGCCGCGACCGCCGGGATGCCTCGACGAGCGGCCGTGCGGGCGGCGCCGACCGTTCCCGACACGTAGGCGATCGGGCCCAGGTTCTGGCCTTGGTTCACGCCGGAGACGACCAGATCGGGCGTAAGGCCCAGATCGTCGAGGGCGACGGTGACGGCGTCGGCCGGGAAGCCGGCCACTGCGGTGCCGGCCACCCCGCTCGCCGTCTGGGCCGCAGCGTGGTCCACCGGACCCGAGGTGGAGCGATCCGACGTTCCGCTCTTGTTGTCGAGCGGGGCGACGACAGCCACCTGCACCCCGGGGATCGCCGAGAGCGCCTTCACCAGCACGTCGATGCCGGGGGCGCCGATCCCGTCGTCGTTTGTGACGACGATCGACAGCGAGTCGCCCGCCGCCGCGGTGGACGGGGCGCCCGAGGTCGTGGTCGTCCTGGCTGTGTCCGAGCCACCGGAGCTGCACGCCCCTACAAGCAGCGCGACGGCCAGGACGACGACGGTGGTTCGACGATGCAACGGTCCCCCGAGTGGTGCGATCAGGTCGTGACCGTACCGGAGACCGACGGATCTAGCGCTGGGCCGGGAACCGCTCTGCCAGGCGCGCCATCTCCACGGCCACCACCGCCGCGTCCTCACCCACGTTGTGACCACCTTCACCTTCAGAGCGGGCCAGCGCCTGCGCTTCGTCCTCGGTGGTGAGGATGCCGAAGGCCACGGGGACACCGGTCTGCAGCTGCACCTGCTGAATGCCCGCGGCCGCCTCGCCGGCAACGAGCTCGTAGTGGGTGGTCTCACCGCGGATCACCGAGCCGAGGCACACGATCGCGTCGACCTGCCGCGACGACGCCAGCACCCGGGCCGCCATGGGGAGCTCGAAGCTGCCCGGCACCACCACGTCGATCACGTCTCCCGGATCGACACCGAGCCGGGCCAGCCCGCGCCCCACACCCTGGGCCAGACGATCGACGATCGGCGCGTTCCACCGAGCGCGGATCACGCCGATGCGCAACCCCGTGCCATCGAGGTCAGCCGGAGCGCCCGCTCCCTTGTCACCTGCCGTCACGGCACATCCTCGAGACCCTCGAGCAGGTGCCCCATCTTCTCTCGCTTGGTGCGCAGGTACGCGATGTTCTCGGGGTTGGCCGCGACGACGGTGGGGACCCGCTCGGTGATCTCGAGACCGAAGCCCTCGAGGCCGCCGTACTTGCTCGGGTTGTTCGTGATCACCCGCATGGTGGTGATCCCGAGGTCGACGAGGATCTGGGCCCCGATGCCGTACTCGCGGCTGTCCGACGGGAGCCCCAGCTCGAGGTTGGCCTCCACGGTGTCGCGGCCCTGCTCCTGGAGGCTGTAGGCCCGGATCTTGTGGCCGATGCCCACGCCGCGACCCTCGTGGCCCCGCAGGTACACGAGCGCTCCGTGCCCCGCCTCGTTGATGAGCTGCATGGCCGAGTCGAGCTGCACACCGCAGTCGCAGCGCAAGGACCCGAAGACATCACCGGTGAGACACTCACTGTGCACCCGCACGAGCACGTCGTCCTCACCCGACACGGTGCCCTTCACGAGGGCGATGTGCTGCTCGCCGTCGAGGAGCGACTCGTAGGCGTAGCAGGTGAAGTCGCCCCAGCGGGTGGGGATGCGCGCCTCCGCGATCCGGCGGACCAGCTTCTCGTTCTGGCGGCGGTAGCGCACGAGGTCGGCGATCGAGATCATGAGCAGGCCGTACGTCTCCGCGAACTGCTCGAGCTCGGGGACGCGCGCCATGTCGCGCTTGTCGTCGTCGACGATCTCGCAGAGCAGCCCGGCCGGGTAGAGGTCGGCCATTCGGCAGAGGTCGATGGTGGCCTCGGTGTGGCCGGCCCTCTTGAGCACCCCGCCCTGACGCGCCATGAGGGGGTTGATGTGACCGGGACGGGCGAGATCGCCGGGCCGGGTGGCCGGATCGCACAGGGCCCGAACAGTGGCACAGCGGTCGTGGCTCGAGATGCCGGTGGAGGTCCCGTGGCGGTAGTCGACGGTGACGAGGAACGCGGTGCGCTGGCTCTCCGTGTTCTGGGCGACCATGAGCGGGAGCTCGAGCTCGGCGGCGCGCTCCTCGGTGATCGGGGCGCAGAGGTAGCCCGAGGTGTGGTGGAGGAAGAACGCGATCTTCTCGGGCGTCGCGAACTCCGCCGCCATGATGAGGTCGCCCTCGTTCTCGCGGTCCTCGTCATCGACCACGACGAGGATCTCGCCCCGTGCGTAGGCCGCCACCGCATCTTCGATCGGAGCGAAGGGCATGTCAGACATCCTTCCAGGAGAGCAGTCGTTCGACGTACTTGGCCGTGACGTCAACCTCAAGGTTGACGAGATCGCCGGGGCCCTTTCGACCCAGGGTGGTGACCTCCATGGTGTGCGGGATCACCGCGACGCTGAAGGTGTCCTCCCCCGCATCGACGACCGTGAGGCTGATCCCGTCGACGGTGATCGAGCCCTTCTCGACGACGTAGCGCATCAGGCTGGGGTCGGTTCGCACGCGCAGGTCGGGAGCGGCGGCGGTGATCTCTCCCACGCCGTCGACGTGGCCCTGCACGAGGTGGCCGCCGAGGCGATCGCTGAGGCGCACCGGGCGTTCGAGGTTCACGCGGTGACCGGGCGCCAGGGAGCCGAGTGCGGTGCGGGCGTAGGACTCCTCGACGACGTCGGCATCCCACCACTCGGCGTCGGCATCCCAGCCCACCACGGTGAGGCAGCAGCCGTTGACGGCGATCGACGCGCCCATCGTCACGTCGTCGAGCACGGTGCTAGCCCCGATGCGCAGGCGGGGGCCCTCCCGCGACACCACGGTGCCGAGCTCCTCGACGATGCCGGTGAACATCTAGATCTCCTCGGTGGTGGTTGCGGAAGGGGGGTCGAGGTCGATGCGGAGGTCGTCACCCAGCTGGGCGACGCCTCGCAGGCGACCGCGGCGCAAGGCGGCGATCGTGGGAGCCCCCGGACCCGCGAAGAGACCCGGCGCGTCGTCGCCCCCGAAGAGCGCGGGAGCGAGGTAGAGGACGTAGCGGTTCACGAGGCCGGCGTGGTGGAACGCATGGGCAACGTGGGCGCCGCCTTCGACGAGCACCTGGAGGTGGCCGAGGCCGCCGAGCTCGTCAAGAACGTCGCCCAGGTCGCCGGAGCGCTCCAAACAGGGGTGCACCCTGGCGTCCTCGGGGGCCGTCCCGAGCACGACGCGCACCGGGTCGCCGCGTGGCGCGGCCGCGTCGCGCACCGTCAGCGAGGGATCGTCCGCGCGCACGGTGCCAGCGCCGACGAGCACGGCATCGCTCTCGGCCCGCAGCCCGTGCGCATCGGCCCGGGCGGCGGCGCCGGTGATCCACTGGCTGGTGCCGTCGGGCGCGGCGGTGCGGCCGTCGAGGGAGGCGGCCAGCTTCAGCACCACGAAGGGACGGCCGGTTCGGCGGTGGTGCAGGTAGGGGGCGAGCAGGTCGCTCGCGTCCGCGGCCCCCATGCCCAGGACCACCTCGATGTCCGCCGCACAGAGTCGACCGAGACCTTGCCCCGACACCTTCGGATCGGGATCCTCGAGCGCGACCACCACCCGCGCCACTCCCGCCTCCACCAACGCCTCAGCGCACGGGGGGGTACGACCGTGGTGCGCGCAAGGCTCCAGGGTCACCCAGACCGTGGCTCCTGTGGTGTCGACCCCCGCGGCTCGTGCTGCATCGAGGGCCACAATCTCCGCATGCCGACCACCGGCGGCCTCAGTGGCTCCTTCGAAGAGCGAGCCGTCAGCCGTCTGGACCACGCAGCCGACCCACGGGTTCGGCGGCGTGACCGCTCGCACTGACGCGCCGAGCTGGAGGGCTCGGGCCATCTGGTCGTCGTCGGTCACATCGGACATCGGTGCTGCCGTCTCCACGGGCCTGCGGGCCGCGCGCGGGAACGACGACAGCGACCAGCGGGTGCTGGTCACCTTGCGTCCTCGCTCCCATCCGGACTCTCACCGTCGGCTCCGGGATCTCACCGGATCGGCCGCCCCACTGGCTGTGAGGAGGTTCGCGGGCTACACCGCCGGTCGGGACTTCCACCCAACCCCGCGAGGGTTCTGCTCAGTTGTGGGACGGAGCGTACAACTAGAACACGTTCTAGTTCCAGTGACCCTCGGCACTCAGTGCGGCCGGCCCCCTGCCAGCAGCTCGAGCGCATGGGGGACGACGTCGAGGACGGCCTCGAGCGTCTCGATGCAGCCCTTGGTCGATCCTGGGGTGTTCAGGACGAGGGCCTCACCGATCGTGCCTGCAATCGCACGTGAGAGGCGGCCGAGTGGACTGACCAGGCGCATGGCCTCGGCGAGGCCGGGTGCTTCGCGATCGAGGACAGCCCGTGTGCCCTCGGGGGTGAGGTCCCGCGGCCCGAAGCCGGTGCCACCGGTGGTGACGATCAGCCCGACGAAGCCCGCCGCCGCGGCTCGTAGTGCCCCGGCCACGCTGTCAACGCCATCGGCGGTGACGATCCGATCCACCACCTCGTACCCAGCCGACGACAGGTGGTCGACCAGCGCAGCGCCGGAGCGGTCTTCCCGGGAGCCGTCGGCCACGCCATCGGAGACGGTGACCACCTTCGCCTGCAGCACCATCGGTTCAGTTTGCCTGACCGCGCCGCAGGCGCAGGAGGTACATCCCGTCGGTGCCGGCGGTCTGGGGCAGGAGACGGGCCCCCCGGGCCAGCGGCTGCCACGGACCATCGGGAAATGGCTCGGCGACGAAGTCCGGTCGGGTGGCGGCCAGGTGCTCGTCGATGCCAGGCCCCTCGAGGTCAGTGAGGGTGCACACGGAGTAGACGAGTCGACCCCCAGGGCGAACGAGTGCCGCCGCTTCGTCGACCATGCCCCGCTGCACGGCGGCCAGGCGGGCGGGGGCCGCGGCATCGATCTTCCAGCGGGCGTCGGGTCGGCGGCGCAGCGTGCCCAGACCCGAGCACGGCGCATCGATGAGCACGCGATCGAAGCAGTCGCGCCCGAACGGCGGCTGGGCTGCGTCGGCCGCCACGATCGACATCGGCCACGCGGCACGGGCGTTGGCCTGGATGAGGTTCACGCGTGTCTTGCGGATGTCGGCCGCCACCACGTGGGCGCCGGTGGCGGCCAGCAGCGTGGCCTTGCCGCCTGGGGCTGCGCACAGGTCGGCCACCCGCTCGCCGGGCTGCGCACCCACCGCCTCGGCCACCCACTGCGAGGCCAGGTCCTGCACGTAGCCGTCGTCGCGCTCGGTGACCGTGGGCGCCGTGTTCATCAGCTCGAGGGCGCCGAGGGCCGCCTCCGCGCCGAGATCGGCGGTGAGGACCTCGACCACCCAGTCGGGATAGCTCAGGCGAGTGGCATCGTCGGGCCACACGACCGGGTTGTCGGCCACGCGACGAAGGACCGCGTTCACGAGACCACGAGCCGCCTTGGGGGCGGCCTCGACGGTCTCGCCGACGGCGGCGTGCGGCGCCAACGAGAGGAAGTGGAGCTGGTAGGCGCCGAGGCGGAGCGCGTTGCGGACCCGCGGCTCGAGGTCGCGCGTGAGGAACCGATCGATCAGGAGGTCGCACGCCCGGCGCATGCGGGTGGTGCCGTACACGAGCTCGGTCACGAAGTGGCGATCGCGCGGCTCCAGCCCGCTGCGGCCGAGCACCTCCGGGAGCAACAGGTTGGCGTAGGCACCCCCCGGATCGATGCGGTCGAGCGCATCGAGGGCGATGTCTCGCGCTGTCCGGGGTCGCGTCGGGGGCGCGCCCGCGCCGACGTCGCGGCTCCGCGCACCTGCACCGGCGCCCGGCAGCCCACCCGTGGATGGACGGCCTGAGGCGTTCGGCCGCTTCGGGCGCTGCGTCACGTGCCGAGCCCGTCGCCGGGCTGCCAGCGGGCACCGTTGGCCCAGGCCCCGGCCGCCATGCGCGCCCTGCCCTCGGGCTGCACCTCGACGAGCCCAACAGGACCATCGCCGGCCTGCACGACCGGACCGTCGCCCACCGGCGACACCGCGGTGCGCCAGACCTTGAGGCGCCGGCCCAGATGGGTGGTCCAGGCGCCGCCGATGCGCACGAGCCGATGCACCTCGACCGCGGGGCGGCTCCAGTCGATCTCAAGCTCCGCAGCGTCGATCTTGGCGGCGTAGGTGGGTTCACCCACCTGCGGCTCAGGCGCGCCGAGACCGCCCCGGAGGTGGTCAACGAGCAGGGTCGTGCCCGCCGCCACAAGACCTTCGCGCAGCTCCTCGAGCGTCTCGTCGGGGCCGATCGGCAGCTCTGAGCGCGCGTAGATGCCACCCGTGTCGAGCTCCTCCTCCACCACCATGAGGTCGACCCCGGTGCGGTCGTCTCCAGCGAGGATTGCTCGCTCCACGGGAGCGGCGCCCCGCCAGCGCGGCAGCAGCGAGAAGTGGAGGTTCACCATCGGCACGACGGCGAGGAGAGGAGGCCGGATGACCCGCCCGTAGGCCACCACAACGGCGAGGTCGACACCCGCGTCCACGACATCGTCGATCCGGTCGGTGACGGGGAGACCCAGCGACAGCGCGGCCGCCTTCACCGGCGAGGGTGAGAGTGCTGAGCCTCGGCCGCGACGCCGATCGGGTCGGGAGACGACGAGGGCCACGTCGAAACCGGCGGCCACGAGCCCTTCCAACGGCGGTACTGCCAGTCCCGGGGTGCCGAGATAGGCAAGGCGTCGGGGCGGGCCCGTGGGGGCAGGAGCGATCGTCACCAGAGGCTGGTCAGAGAAGGCTGAAGCCGCTGCGCTTGGGAACGGCTCCGCCGATCTCGGCCTCAGCGAGATCGGCCGCCGAGAGCCTCTGCTCTCGGATGATCTTCATGGCGGCCTTGCGGTCGTCGTTGTCGAGGCGCTCGATGAACAGCACGCCATCGAGGTGGTCGAGCTCGTGCTGGAAGCAGCGGGCCAGCAGCTCATCGGCCTCCACCGACAGCTCGTTGCCATCGAGGTCGTAGCCGACGAGGTGGATCTCCTTGGGCCGCACGAGCTCGAAGGCCAGGCCCGGGATCGACAGGCAGCCCTCGTCGTAGACCCACTCGCCGCGCGACTCGCGCACCTCGGGGTTGATCACCACCTGGGGACCATCCCCGATGTCGTACACGAAGATCCGCTTCCGCACACCGACCTGCGGGCCGGCCAGGCCGAGCCCGGGTGCTTCGTACATGGTGGTCAGCATGTCGTCGGCGAGGCGAGCCAGCTTGCCGTCGATGTCGGTGAC
>JBKJSO010000404.1:0-7760 GCA_046595835.1 Acidimicrobiales bacterium
CGCTGTTCGGGTTCCTCGGTGGCTTCTACTTCTGGTGGCCCAAGGTGTTCGGCTACATGCTGAACGACAAGATCGGCAAGCTGCACTTCTGGCTCACCCTCGTGGGCTTCAACCTCACCTTCGGCCCGATGCACATCCTCGGCCTGCAGGGCATGAGCCGGCGCATCCAGACCTACCGGGCTGGCTACGGGTTCGAGTTCTGGAACATGGTCTCCACGATCGGCGCCTTCACGATCTTCGTGGCCTTCCTCGTGTTCGCCTTCAACATCTTGCACTCGAGGAAGCAGGCGGCGTCCCTCCCGGCCCCGGGGCCCGACCCCTGGGATGCCCGGAGCCTCGAGTGGAGCATCCCGTCGCCGGTGCCGGAGCACAACTTCGACGACCCGCCCGTCGTCACCCAGCTCGATGACTTCTGGCATCGCAAGTACGCCGAAGACGAGCAGGGTCGCCTCGTGCGGGTGGCCACTGCGGAGGAGGTCGCCATGCCCGGCGACGGCTCGCGAGCCCACCTCCCGGCGCCGTCGTACTTCCCGCTCGTGCTGGCCGCCGGACTGCCCCTCATCGCCTACGGCCTCATCTTCAACCTCGCCATCTCGGCGGTGGGCGGCGCCCTGGCGCTGGCCGGCTTCGTCGGCTGGGCCCTGGAGCCCGCCGACGACCTCGATCTCCCGCCCCACGGCCACGATGATGACGACCACGGCGGTGGCGATCACGATGCCGCCGCCGCAGAGGTTCCCACCCCGGAAGCCCCGGCCCTCGAGGAGGAGGTGACCGTCAGTGACTGACACCGCTGTCCACGCCCCGACCTCCGTCCACGACGAGCCCGGCCACGGTCACGCCACGGCCACCGGCATCTCCAACGAGAAGCTGGCCATGTGGGTGTTCCTCGGCTCGGATTGCCTGCTCTTCGGCGGACTGATCTCCACCTACCTGCTGCTCCGCCACCGCAGCGTCCAGGGTCTCGGGCCCAAGGACGTCTACGACATCCCGTTCACCTCGGTGAGCTCGTTCGTGCTGCTGATGAGCTCGCTCACCATGGCGCTGGCCGTGGCCGCCATCGTGCGGGGCGACGTTCGTCGCAACCGGGCCTGGCTCGCCACCACCGCGATGCTCGGCGCCGTGTTCATCGGCGGCCAGGTGTACGAGTTCACGACCTTCTACCGCGAGGGCCTCGGCTACACCACGAACATCTTTGGGTCGGCCTTCTACACGCTCACTGGCTTCCACGGCGTGCACGTGAGCGTCGGCATCATCATGCTGATGTCGCTGCTCGTCATGTCGCTGCGCGGCAACCTCGGCCCCGAGAAGGCCGAGGCCGTGGAGATCGTGGGCCTCTACTGGCACTTCGTCGACATCGTGTGGATCTTGATCTTCACGATCGTCTACCTCATCCCCTAGGACGCGCCGATGACCACCACCACCGTCTCCAGCGCCGCCGAGCACGAGGTCGACGAGACCGTCCACGACCACCCCAGCGACGCCAAGTACGTGAAGATCGCCGCGATCCTGGCGGTCATCACGGCGGCCGAGGTGTCCACGTACTTCTGGAAGAGCGCCAGCACCACCGCGCTCGTCCTGGTGCTCTTCCCGATGATGATCTCCAAGTTCGCCATCGTCACCGGCTACTTCATGCATCTGAAGTACGACAACCCGATCTTCAAGCGGGTGTTCGTGTTCGGCCTCGTGCTGGCCACCGCGGTGTACATGATCGCGCTGACGGTGTTCAACTACTTCGACGACAGCTACCTCAGGTTCTTGCGAGGTTGACATGCTGATCGCCAGGGTCGCCGAGCACGTCGACTTCTGGCGCTGGCAGCCGCACCCCGAGGTGTGGCTGCTCGTGGTGAGCGTGGTCGGGCTCTACGTGTGGGCGGCGCGTGTCATCGGTCCGAAGGCCGTCCCGGCCGGCACGCCGGCCGTCACCCGCTCGCAACGTCGGTGGTTCGTGTTCGGCATCCTGCTCCTGTGGTTCGCGGCCGACTGGCCCGTGCACGACATCGGCGAGACGTACCTCTACTTCGTCCACATGATCCAGCACACGGTGCTCACCCTCGTGATGCCGCCCGTGATGCTCATGGCCACGCCCGAGTGGCTCGCTCGCCTCGTGCTCGGCAAGGGCCGTGTCGATCGCTGGGTGCACAAGATGGCCCGCCCGATCCCGGCTGCCATCGTCTTCAACGCCCTCGCGCTGCTGCTGCACTGGCAGGGCATCGTGAACACGGCGGCCACCAACGGGCTGTTCCACTACGGCGTCCACACCACCATCGTCACGGCCGCCTTCCTCCTGTGGCTGCCCGTGTGCGGCCCGCTCCCCGAGCTGCGGATCTCGGTGCCGGCCCAGATGATCTACCTGTTCGTCACGTCGCTCGTGCCGACCGTCCCCGGCGCTTGGCTGATCTTCGCCCAGGGCGCGGTGTACCGCGTCTACGACATCCCCCAGCGCATGTTCGGCATCTCGGTCACCACCGACCAGCAGGTGGCCGGCGCCATCATGAAGCTCGGTGCCGGCACCTACCTGTGGGTGATCATCACCGTGCTCTTCTTCACCTGGTCGGCCCGCAACGAGCGGGCTGACCGTGATGAGCGCCTCGCTCGCCTGGCCCAGCGCGCCGCTGATGCCGAGGCGACCGCCGAGGCCGATGTCCTGACGTTCGACACCGTGCAGCAGGCCTTCGAGGAGCACCCGCCGCCGGTGGTGGAGCAGCCCCACCCCTGAGCACCTTCGCCGGTCGCGCCCTCAGCGCTTTCGCCGCGCGGCCCGCTCAATCGCAAACTACGCTCCGCGCAGCACTTGGGCGATCCGAAAGGCAGGACCGTGATGATGCAACGAGGCTCCGTTACGCGCGTCGTGGCCGTTTCAGCAGTGGGGCTGCTAGCCATGGTCGGGCTTCAAGGCTGTAGCACTGACAGCAAGAACCCCGTGGCGCTTACGGTCAACGCGAGCGAACCATCCGCCGGCAAGTACGCCTTCGACATGCCGGCCACGGTCGACGGTGGAGTGCTCGAGATCACGTTGAAGAACACCGGCAAGCAGGGTCATGAGCTCCAGCTCGCCCGGGTCAAGGATGGCACCACCGTCGAGCAGTTCCAGAAGGACATTCTGGAGAGCGACGGTGCTCCAATTCCCGACTACCTGCTGGGCGCCGGCGGCGTCGGCGCGATCGGGCCGGGTGCGACGGCCACGATCACGCAGAGTCTTCCCGCCGGCACCTACCTCTACTTCTGCACGCTCGGCGACGGCGATGATGTCCACTACAAGAACGGCATGCTGGGTACGACGACGTTGACGGGCGACAAAGGCAAGGGCGATCCGCCCAAGGCCGACGCGTCGGTGAAGGCCAAAGAGTACGGCTTCGACATCTCGGGCCTGAAGGCCGGAAGCAACACCGTCAGCTGGGAGAACACGGGCCAGCAGCTCCACCAAGCCTTGTTCGTGCCGTTGGCTCCAGGCGCGACCTTCGATGACGCTAAGGCCGCCTTCCAGAGCGAGGGTCCTCCGACCGGGCCACCGCCCGTCCAGTTCGAGAAGGCGACAGCACTCGCAGTCGTCCAGGGCGGCGCCAAGCTCGTCGAGAGCGGATTCACACTGGAGAAGGGCACATACGTCGTCCTGTGCTTCATCACCGACAAGTCGGGTGGCGCGCCACACTTCACCAAGGGCATGTTCCAGCAGCTCGATATCTCATAGCGAGCCGCCGTCGAGAGGCGATGCTCAGCGCAAGGTGCTGCGGAGCAGTGAGCCGGGCCGCTCGCGGAGCGTCTGCTCGGCTTGTTGGCTGATCCGGCGGACGACCTCTGCGGCAGGGCGGATGGTGTCGACGAATCGCGCGGACTCGCCGTAGAGCAGGGGTGCGCCGGGAGTGACGCTCTCGCGCGTGGAGCGAAGCTCGTGCTCTCGCTCGGCCCACTCCTCGGTGAACGCGTCCCGGCGGACGCGCTCGCCAATCCCTGACGGCCAGGGGAGGCCTGACGCGATGTCGTAGGCCCGGGTGAAGACTGTGTCGCCGCCGTCACTCTCGACGATCGCTGTCTTGTGGTGATCGGCGATCTCGACCGCCTCGGGCGTAGCGAGGAACGGGGTGCCGAGCCAAGCCCCATCCGCCCCCGCGAGGAGGGCTGCCGCGAGGGTGCGGCCGTTCCCGATGCCACCAGCGGCCAGCAACACGGTGTCGGGCTGGGCCTCGGCGAGGCCCGCCAGGAAGGGGAGCAACGACATCGTGCCGGTATGGCCGCCGGCCTCGGTGCCCTGGGCGACGAGGACGTCTGCTCCGGCGTCGAGGGCGAGCTGCGCGTCGGCGAACGTCTGCGCTTGGCAGATGACCGTGCACCCAGCTTCCTTTGCCCGGCGCGCCCACGGCCCAGGGTCGGAGAACGAAAGTGCGATGGCATCGGGCCGAGCGTCCAACGCGGCCTGGAAGTACGACTCGGCGAGGTCGAGGAACGGGGTGATGAACCCAATCGCGAATGGCCGGTCGGTCCGCTCGCGGACCAGGGCGGCTTGGGTGGCGACCCACTCGGGTGGTTCCCGCACGTGCCAGCCACCGAACGAGCCCATCCCACCTGCAGCCGAGACAGCGCCCGCCAGCCGCCCGCCACTGTGCATCGTCATGGGCGCCACCATGATCGGATGCTCGAGGCCGAACAGGTCGGTGAATCGGGTGCGGATCACCTCGGGACACTACCGCCGGGCTGCTCGACGGATCCTTCGAGCTATTCCCAGCGGAAGAAGCGGGTGGCGGCCACCGGGGCGGCCACCGCCCAGATCCCGAGCACGAGCCATGCGCGGCCGGGGACCGATCCGCCGGCGGTGAGGGTGCCGCGAACGGCCTCGGCGAGGGCGCCGCTCGGCAGGCCCCGGGCGAGGGCTCGCACCGGGCCGGGGAGCTCGCCGAGGGGGATCACCATGCCCGAGAGGAGCAGCAGCACGAGATACAGGCCGTTGGCGGCAGCCAGGGTCACCAGGGCCTTGAGCGCACCGGCCAGGCACAGGCCCAGCCCCGCGCAGGCGATCGTGCCGAGAACGACGGCGGCCACGAAGCCGGGTCGTGGGCTCGGGTCCCATCCCAGCACCAGAGCGATGCTCCAAAGCGCGGCGATCTGCACGACCTCAACGACGAGGATCGACAGCGTCTTGGCCGCCAGCAGGCGGGGGCGCCCCAGCGGGGTTGCACCGAGGCGCTTGAGCACGCCGTACTCGCGCTCGAAGCCGGTGGCGATGGCCAGGTTCACGAACGACGTCGAGAGCACCGCAAGGGCGAGCACGCCGGGGGCGAGGAACGTGATCGGCTCACCCTTGATCGGGAGCACGTCGACGTTGGCGAAGAACACCAGCAGGAGGATCGGGATCCCGAGCGTGAGCAGGAGCGACTCCCCGTTGCGGGCCAAGAGCGTCAGCTCGAGTCGCAGCTGAGCGAGCAGCGGCTTCATCGGCGCTTCCGCCGAGCCCTCGGGCCGTCGGGTGGGCTCGCCGACGACACCGGCTCGGCCACGAGTCGGAGGAAGACATCCTCGAGGCGCTGGCGGCCGGCCCGGAGGTCGGCCAGAGGAAGGTCGTGCTCGGCGAGCCACGCGGTGAGCGCGGCGACGAGCGACGGGGAACCGGCTGCCGCCACGAGGTACTCGCCCGCAGTCACCTCCACTACCGACGAGCCGACGTGGATGCTGAGGCCGGCCACGTCGAGCCCGGGTGGCGCACCGAAGCGAACCTCTTGGACCGAGGCGGCAGACATGAGCGACGCAGGGCTCCCCGCCGCGACGACGGCGCCATGATCGAGGATCACCACGTGGTCGGCGAGCTTCTCAGCTTCGTCGAGGTCGTGGGTGGTGAGCACCACCGTCACCCCGTCGTCGCGGAGGCCGGCCACCACCTCTCGGATGGCGAGCCGCCCCTGCGGGTCGACCCCGGAGCCGGGCTCGTCGAGGAAGGCCACCTGCGGACGCCCCACGAGCGCGAGCGCCAGCGCGAGGCGGCGCTGCTCGCCGCCGGAGATCTGCCGCCACGTGCGCCGCTCCTTCCCGCTCAGGCCCACGCGGTCGAGGAGCTCGGCCGGATCGAGGGCGTGGTCGTAGAGCGCGGCGGCGTGGCGGAGCGCCTCGCCCACGCGCACGCCCGGTCCCACCCCACCGGATTGGAGCATCACGCCCACTCGGCTGGTGAGCGCCGAGTGATCGGCGACGGGGTCGAGCCCCGCGACGCGGGTGCGCCCGCCGTCCGGGCGACGGAAGCCCTCCAGCACCTCGACGGTGGTGGTCTTGCCGGCGCCGTTCGGTCCGAGGATCGCTGTGATCTGGCCCGCCTGCGCGTGGAAGGAGATGGCGTCGACGGCGGCGACGTCGCCGTAGCGCACTGTGAGCTCGTCCACCTCCACCGCGGCCATCAGGGCGACGCTACCGAGCCGGTCCCACCCGTCCCGAACCGGCGCGGTCGGTCAGCGGGTGGCCGCGAGCGCCTTGGCGAAGGTGGCCAGCGCGGCGTCGATCTCGGCCTCGCTCACGACGAGGGGCGGCATCCAGCGGATCACGGTGCCGAAGGTGCCCGCGTTCATGAGGATGAGGTGGCCGTCGTCGAGGCAGTGGCGCAGCACAGCGGCGACGCGCGCCGTGTCGGACAGCTCGCTGGCCACCATCAGACCCGGACCGCGCACGTCGACGATGCCGGGGTCCTCGGCGGCGAGCGCCCGCAGCCCGGCGCGGAGCTGCTCCCCGCGGCTCTGCACGGCCTCGAGGAACCCGGGAGCGGTGAGCACGTCGATCGTGGCGATGGCCGCTGCGCACCCGATGGGGTTGCCGCCGTAGGTGCCCCCGTGGCTGCCCGTGGGCCAGCGCGCCATGAGCTCGCCCGACGCACCCACCGCGGAGATCGGGAACCCGGACGCCAAGCCCTTGGCCATGACGACCACATCGGGGTGCACGCCGTGCTGGTCGACGGCGAACATCGTGCCGGTGCGCCCGAACCCGCTCTGCACCTCGTCGGCCACGAACAAGATGCCGTGCTCGCGGCAGATCGCCTCGATGCCGGCGAGGAACGCGGTGGGCGCCGGCAGGTACCCGCCCTCACCGAGCACCGGTTCGATGAGCATGGCTGCGGTCTCGGCGGGCGACGTCTGGCTGAGGAGCAGCAGCCGCAGCGCGTCGAGGCACGAGTCGACCTCGTGCTCGTCCTTCGGGAACGGTGCCACGAACACGCCCGAGGGGAGCGGTGTGTGGCCGGACCGGTACACCGTCTTCGAGGTGGTCATCGCCATGGCGAGGTGCGTGCGACCGTGAAAGCTCCCCTGGAAGACGATCACGTTGGGTCGGCCGGTGGCCTGCTTCGCGAGCTTCACGGCGGCCTCGGTGGCCTCGGCGCCGGAGTTGGCGAAGAAGAAGGTGTCGATGCCGTCCGGGGCGATGGTGGCGAGGCGCCCGGCCAGCTCCGCGAGCCGCGTGTGGCGGTACACGTTGACCTGCGCGTGGATGAACTGGCCGGCCTGGGCCGCGATGGCCTCCACGACGTGTGGGTGGCAGTGGCCGGTGCTCGTCACCGCGATGCCGCTCGAGAAGTCGAGGTACTCCTGGCCGTCGGTGGTGGTGACGATGCAGCCGCGGCCCGAGGCGACCTCAAGGTCGGTCACCCGGAACCACACGCTCGCCACATGGTCGTCGGCCACAGCGCCCTCCGTGGATCGAATCTGGCGACCAACCTACCCACGGGTCGCCGCTACCGTCTGGGCCATGCTCGACATCCGCCGCATCCGCACCGACCCCGACGCCGTGCGCGC
>JBKJSO010000443.1:0-2929 GCA_046595835.1 Acidimicrobiales bacterium
CGGTCGAGATGCTCCCCGAGTTCGGGATGGTGCTCCGCTAACCGTGACATCGCCTGGCGGACGGCGCGGGTCACCCCGACTCGCGCTCGCTCGGCAGCTGATGCTGCGGGTCGGGCCCGGCCGCCCAGGCCAAAGGCGCGGGCGAGCTCCTTGACGAGGAGCTCGCGCTCCGCGTCGGCCTGGGCGGCTCGCTCGTCATCACCAAGGGCGTTGGCCTCGTCGATGTCCTCCTCGATCTCGGCGAGGCGACGTCGATACGCCTCCTTCGCCTGCGGGTCGAGCATCGGGCCTGCGTCGCCGAGCGCCGATCTGGGAACGTTGCCCTCCCCCGACGCCACACCGGACTCGGCCGCGACGAGACCCAGCACGTGCAGCTCCCGGCCGGGTTCCGCAAGGAGCCGGGCGAGGTACCGCATGCCCTTGCGGTCGCGCGCCCGCACCGTGTGCCCGTCGTACACGACCAACCAATAGTCGCCCTCACGGCGGAAGACGTTGCCGCCGGCGTCCGGAGCCTGGACCAGGGCCGCTGGCGTCTCTGGCGGCGCGGCCTCGATGCCGTCGAGGATCGTTCGGGCGGCCTGCCGCTCGAGCGCGGCCCGTTGCTCGTTCCCCCCGGCGCCATAGGCATCGCCGAGCCCCATGCGGGCGAGGGCCGCCTCGTACGGCGCCCCGACCTCGTTCCAGGACCGCACCGCGTCGGCGAAGGCCAGCTCCGCCCCGACCACGTCACCTTCGGCGAGTTGCACCCGCCCTTGGGCGGTGGCGGCGCTGGCCACGAGCGCCTTGCTCTCGAACCGGGCAGCCACCAGCCCCAGCTCGTCGGCGGCTGCCCGCGCCCGGTCGAGGTCGCCGGCCGCCACCGCGATCTCCACCTGCGCCGCCAGGAGGGGCGCCCGCTGCAGGTCGTTGTTGGGCGGTCGCTCCTTCGAGGGCACCCGCGCGGGCCGGTCGAGCGCCTCCCGGATGGAAGCAGCCGCCGTGGCCGTGTCGCCCTGCGCCAGCCGCACCAGCGCGAGCCCCGGCTGGGGGTCCCACCCCGCTCCGTGTGCCGCCAGCAGGGCCTCCTCGGCACCGACCAGGTCGCCCCTGTGCAGCCGGATGCGCCCGAGCTCGCTGAGCGGCCAGCCGAGCTCCCGCCGAAGGTACGGTCGTAGCTCGTCGCACGCGACGAGCGCTTGGTGCTCCGCCTCGTGGCATGAGCCACGCAGCCGGAGGATCTCGGCGCGGTGGACGCGGCACCGACCGTGGAGGCTCCCGATGGCGTTCGTCTCCGACCATCGCTCCATCGCCTCGGTCCACTCCTCCGCCACGTCGTAGAGCGCGAGGCCTTGCAGGGCGCACACGAGCTCGCAGTACACGACCCCGGTGGACAGCGGATCCAGGTCGCCGGAAACCGTCGCCACGCCGGCTTCGTCGAGCATGGCGAGGCCCTCTCGCACATCGCCATCGAGGATGAGCAACCGTGCCTCGGCCACCCGACCGATGGCGCAGGCGGCGGGGTCACACAGTGAGCCGATCTCGACGGCCCGCCGCGCCCACTCCCGGGCACCAACGAGGTCACCGGCCAGCATCCGCTCGTAGTTGCGGACGACCGCGAACCACGCGTGAGCCGGCGTCTCCCCCTGGCCGTCAAGCAACCGTTCGGCTCGTGCCAGCCAACCGCGCACTGGGGCCATGAGGGCGGTATCGAACAGCAGGTGCATGGCGACGCGCACTGCGGCGCCTCCCGCCGCGACCGGGTCTCCGGCCGCCACGGCCGCCGCGTGAGCGCGCTCCCACGCATCGATCGTTACGTCGAGGTGGCCGGCGGCGTACGCGACCTCGCCCAGCATCGGCAGGTCACCGGGACCCAGGAGACCAGCGGTGTCCGCCTCGGTGAGCAGCGCGAAGGCCTGCGCCCAGCGGCCATGGGAGGCTGCCTCACCGGCGCGGTCGACGAGGCCGGAGCCTGGGTCCTCGCTCATCGCACCCTCCGTAACAGTTGGTGTTACCGCCGTAACAGTCTTGCTCACGCACCTCAGGTGGGGGTCACCGAGGCCCCCGAAGCACATGAGCCCGGGGAGAAGCGATGGATGGTGTCCAACAGCTCGACGAGATCATTCCCTTGATCGAGGCGGTGGTCGATCGGGTCACTCCCGACCAGCTCGACAACCCGACCGCCTGCGCCGGCTTCACGGTGACGGGTGTCCTCGAGCACATGATCGGCGGTGCTATCCACTTCTCCCCGGCCTTCCGTGGCGGGGTGGCTGGGTCGGTCCCACCCCTGGAGGGCGAGCTCACCGATCGCTGGAGGCGAGCCATGGCGGAGCTGTTGAGTTCCCTGCATTCGCCCGGCGCTCAGGAACGGACGGTCAATGCCCCCTTCGGCGAGGTACCGGTGTCGCTGTTCGCCCGCTACACCGCCTTCGACGGCCTCGTCCACGGCTGGGATCTGTCGAGGGCTACCGGCCTGCCCTACGAACCGCCCGACGCCCTCATTGCCGAGGTCGACGCCGGGGCTCGCCAGATCGTGCAGCCGGAGATGCGTGACGGCGACACGTTCGGCGCTGAGGTCGAGGCCCCACCCGAAGCCAGTCGGCTCGAGCAGATCGTGGCCTTCTCTGGCCGCCAGATCCCGAGGACGTGAGCGCCATGGATCTCGCAACAGTCAACGGTGTCGAGCTGGAATACGAGGTGGTCGGCGCGGGCGAGCCCGTTCTCCTCATCAGCCCCATCCTCCCGGACGGGTTCCTGCCCCTCCTGACCGAAGCGGCGCTGGCCGACCGGTATCAGCTGATCCGCTACCACAAGCGGGGCTGGGTCGGCAGCACGCACACGACCGGCCCGGTGCCTGTCGCCGACCACGCCGCCGACGCCGCTGCGCTGCTGGACTACCTCGGCGTGCCGCGCGCCCACGTGGCCGGTCACTCCAGCGGCGCTGCGGTGGCGG
>JBKJSO010000197.1:0-11145 GCA_046595835.1 Acidimicrobiales bacterium
AGGCGCCGAGCACGGCGAGTGGAAGCACGGCGATGCGGCCCGTGTGCGTGGTGGACAGGTGCCAGGCCACCCCACCGAGCAACAGCGCGTCGGTGACGCGATCGGAGACCGAGTCGAAGAAGGCACCACGGGGGCCGGCGGTGCCCGAGGCCTTGGCGACGGCGCCATCGAGCAGGTCGGGCAGGGCACACAGGATGAGGAGCAGCAACCCGGCGCGAAGCGCCCCGTTGGCGATCGCGACGGCCGCGGCGGCGGCGAGCACCACGCCGCTGGCGGTGAGGTGGTCGGCAGTGATCCCAGTGCGGCGGAGGTTTGCTCCGACGGGCTTGAGTCCCTCTTCGAAGCTGGATCGCCAGCGTCCGTCGAACATCAGGGGGTTCCCTCGTGGTGGGGGGGGCGGGTGCTTGCTACAGGCTAACAGTCACCGCCGCAGGTTCCCCGCATGACGATCGTCGCTGACCCGCCAAGGGCGAGCACGAGCGAGCGGGCTCAGGGGGCCGAGGCATCGCGCCGGATGGCCCGCAGGATCCCCCGCCAGCGCGGGAACAGGAGGTGGTGGCCGGCTTGGGGCACCAGGTCGAGCACCGCGTTCGGCAGGTGAGACGCCAGCCAGGCACCCACCTCAGGCGGTGACGCCGGGTCATCGGCCCCATGGAACGTCCGCACCGGTGCATGCAGCGTGCTCAGCTCCAGGCCGGACTCCAGCTGCAGGGCGAGGTCGCACCGCAGGCCGGCCATGCCCTGCCGGACCGAGGCCTCGAGAGCACGGGCGAGCTGCTGGGCCGCGCCGGGCACGGCCGCCAGCTCCTCTCGGCCACGCTCCCCCGCCGCCTCGAGCACGTGCTCGAGGGCCAGGTCGGGGGTGATGGGTTGCGGCACGAGGTAGGGGGCCAGCTCGGCGGCCAGCTCCTCGGGATCCAGCTCCGCCGCCATGTCCACAAACGATCGTCGAGCGGGCCCGAGGGCGGCCACGACCTCGGGGTCGGCGTAGGCCTCGACGGGGGGCAGCGTGCCGACGAGACCGACCGCCAGCGCACGATCGCCGAGCACGGTCGCTGCGGCCAGCGCAAAGAGCCCGCCCGCCGACCACCCGAGGAGCACCGCCCGCTCGATGCCGAGGCCGTCGAGGAGGTGCACGAGGTCGGTCCCCAAGGAGCTGAGCGTGGCACGCGGGTTCAGATCGCTGTCGCCGGCCCCGGGGCGGTCGACGGCGAGCAGGCGGATGCCCTCGGCGGAGTTCACCGAATCGTCCGGGTGTCGAGCCAGTCGCGAGTCGGGGGTGCCGTGCAGGTACACGACGGGCGTGCCTCGTGGGTCGCCGACGTCGTCGTAGGCGAGCGTGCGCCCATCGGGCAGCTGCAGCAGTCGGGGCGCCTCCACCAGCACAACGTAGGGCGCGGAGATACCCTGCCGAGCACTCGCCACGTCGATGCGAGGGAGGACCCGAGTGCAGCTCTTTTCGTCCGAGAAGATCCGCAATGTCGCCTTGGTCGGCCACGGGGGCGCCGGCAAGACGACCCTGGCTGAGGCGCTCCTGCACCGAGCCGGCGCGATCACCCGCCTCGGCAGGGTGGAGGACGGCTCCACGGTCTGCGACCACGACCCAGAGGAGCAGCGGCGCGGCTTGTCCCTGGCGCTGGCGATCGCGCCGTTCGAGTGGAAGGGCCACAAGGTCAACCTCATCGACACGCCGGGCTACGCAGACTTCATGGGCGACGTCGCCGCCGCCCTGCGGGTGGCCGACCTCGCCGTGTTCGTGGTGTCGGCAGTCGACGGTGTGGAGGTGCAGACGGAAGCCGTGTGGCGCATGGCTGCCCGTCTCGGCGTGCCCCGGATGATCTTCGTCAACAAGCTCGATCGGGAGCGGGCCAGCTTCGAGCGCACCCTCGACGAGCTCCGCGATCGGCTCGGCGCCGGGGTCGCGCCGCTCGAGCTGCCGATCGGCGCCGAGGCCGCCTTTCGCGGCATCGCCGACCTGCTCACCGACAGCGCCCACGTCTACGTCGACGGCGTGCCCCACACCGAAGCCATCCCCGACGACATGGAGGCCCTCGAGCACCAAGTGCACGACAACCTCGTGGAAGGCATCGTCGTGGCCGAGGACGCCCTGCTCGAGCGGTACCTCGAGGGCGACATCCCCTCCGTGAGCGAGCTCGAGCGCGCCCTCACGCTCGGCATCGAGATGGCCAGCGTGTTCCCTGTCGTGTGCGGCTCGGCCACCAGCGAGGTGGGCATCGACCGCCTGGCCGACTTCCTCGTGGAGATCGGCCCGCCGCCCACCGACCGCGCCACGCTCGTCACGGCCGGCGACGCCGAGGTCGACGTGCCCGCCGACCCGGCCGGCGAAGCCTTGGCCTTCGTGTTCAAGACGATCGCCGATCCCTTCGTGGGTCAGCTGTCGCTGTTCAAGGTCCTCTCCGGCACCATCCGCAACGACGACCACCTGGTCAACAGCCGCACCGGCACCGACGAGCGGCTGCACGGCCTGTTCGTGGTGCGAGGGCGCGAGCACGAGGTGGTCGACGCCCTCACCGCCGGCGACCTCGGCGGCGTGGCCAAGCTCGCGGGCACGGCCACCGGCGACACGCTGGCCGCCCGGGGCAAGCCCGTGGTGGTCCCCGCCATCGACCTGCCGCCGGCGGTGCTCGCGCTGGCCGTCGTGCCGAAGACCCAAGCCGACGACGACAAGCTCACGTCCGCCATCCACCGGCTGCAGGAGGAGGACCCCGCCCTGCTCATCGAGCGTGACGAGGAGACCCACCAGACGATCCTGCGCGGCACCGGCGAGACACACCTCGCCATCGCCTTGGAGAAGCTCGAGCGCAAGTTCGGCGTCGGGGTCACCACCGAGCCCGTGCGCGTGCGCTACCGCGAGACGATCACCGAGACAACGCAGGCCGAGGGACGCCACAAGAAGCAGTCCGGCGGCCATGGGCAGTTCGCGGTGGTCACCATCCGGGTCGAACCGCTCGAGCGCGGCGCCGGGTTCGAGTTCGTCGACAAGATCGTCGGTGGCGCGATCAGCCGCAGCTACATCCCCGCCGTCCAGCGCGGCGTGGAGGAGACCATGGCCAGTGGAGGCGTGAACGGCCATCCCGTCGTCGACGTGCGCGTCACGGTGCTCGACGGCAAGGAGCACAGCGTCGACAGCTCGGAGATGGCCTTTCGCATCGCGGGTCGGCTGGCGTTTCGTGCGGCGATGGCCAAGGCCGGGCCCGTGGTGCTCGAGCCCATCTCCCGAGTCGACGTCACCGTGCCCTCGGAGCAGCTGGGCGATGTGATGGGCGACCTCAACGCGCGCCGCGGCCGGGTGCAGGGCACCGAGCCCGGTGAGGTCGGTGAGCAGGTCATCTACGCCGTCGTGCCCCAGAGCGAGCTGCTGCGCTACGCCGTGGAGCTGCGTTCGCTCACCGGCGGCCGCGGGCGCTTCGCGGCCGAGCACGATCACCACGACGTCATGCCGTCGCACCTCGTCGACGCCGTGCGGCGCGAGGTGCACGAGGCAGACTGACCCCGTGGCACCCCGTCCCCCGTCCGATGCCGTCGTCGCGCTGCGCTCACTCGGCCGTCGCTACCGCGAGCTCTTCAGCGGCCTCGGCGCCGACGAGTCACCGGACGACCTCGCTGACCGCAACGGGTCCGACGGGCGCTCGGCCCTCGACCACGTCGTTGCCGCCACCCGCACGATCACGTTCTTGGGCCGGGCCCTCGATCAAGTCCTGGTGGACGACGACCCGGTGCTGCACCCGGCCGCGCTCGACCCCGCGGAGCGGGAGTGGCCCGACGCGACGGGCACCGTGGACGAGCGCATCAGTGAGCTGGCCGGGGAGGCCGACGCCTTGGCCGACCGCGCAGGCGGCGTCGCCGCCCACGACTGGGCTCGGGCCGCCCGGGTCGCGGACCGGGATGCCACGGTGAGCGCGTTGAGCCTGCTCTGGGACGCCGTCGACACGGCGGTCGAGCACCTCAAGGGCGCAGAGCGCGTCCTCGCCGAGGCCCGTAACCAGCGCTAGGAGCCAGCGCTAGAGGTCGGACCAGTCCTCGGGGTTGTCCTCGGTGAAGTGGGCCACGATCTCCCCGTCGACGCCGTCGACGAGCACCAGGCCTCGGGTCGTGGGCGGGTCGTCCGCCGAGTAGAGGAGGATCTTCCAGGTGGGACGGCTGCGCAGGCCGCGCCAGCCGAGCTGGGCAGACGCATGGCCCACCGCGAAGCCGACCTCCCGAGTGGCGGCCACCAGCGCGTCACGCTCGTCCACATCGAGGTTCCAACCGGCGATCAGGTGGTAGGCGCCCAGCACCACGAGCAGGATGCCCGCGAAGAGGAAGCCGCCATTGACGAGCACGCCGTCGCCCTGACCGCTGAGGCCCCAGGCCGCGATGCACACCGCCCCCAGCACCAGGTACAGGTAGCCGGGGATGCGGCGACGGTTGTTGTTCGGGAACACGTAGGGCCCCACGAACTCCGACGCGTTGAGATCCGTCGGCAGCTCGTCACGGACATCGGCGTCGGTAGGGGCATCGTTGGTGGGTTCGTCGGCCATCGCGGCGACGACGGTACCGGGGTCGCGCTCAGGCAGGCCAGGCGGCGCGAACGCGTTCCGCGGCCTCGACCAGGCTGATCGGCAGCACCCGCGTGTCGGCGGCGACGGCGATGAAGTTGGCGTCGCCCTCCCAACGGGGCACGCAGTGCACGTGGAGGTGGTCGGACTGCGAGCCACCGGCGGCCGAGCCGAGGTTGAGCCCGACGTTGACGCCGTCACAGTGGAAGGCCGCCCGAAGTGCCGCCACTGCGGCGCGCACCGCGTCCCAGAGCTCGGCGTGCTCAACCGCGGTGAGGTCCTCGAGATCGGCGACGGCCCGCTGGGGCAGCACCATCAGGTGCCCAGCGGTGTACGGGTAGAGGTTGAGCAAGGCGAAGCAGGTGGGCCCCCGCCACAGCACGCCAGCCTCCTCGTCGCCCTCCTCGTCGGCGCCGGCCAGGATCCGCTCGAACAGGGAGCGGCCGCCGGCCTCGTCGGGCGAGGGGATGGTGCGGCTGTCGACCACTCGGCCCACGTAGGCCGACCGCCACGTCGCCCAGAGGTGGTCAAGCGGCATGACCGAACCAACATCTGTGAATCGTGACGCTCGGATGGCGGGGGTGGCAGTGCACAGATCCGGTCACAGCTTCGCGGTCACCTCACCCGCGAGGCGCTCGACGAAGGCGTCCATGTGGACATCGCGCTCGGGCTGGTCGGAACCGCGAGCGTTGACCCCGACCGTGCCGGCCTCTACGTCAGAGTCGCCGACGACCAAGATGTACGGAAGCTTCTCGAGCTTGGCCTTGCGGATGCGAGCGCCGAGGGGCTCGTCGGCCTCCGCAAGGGATGACCGGAATCCCTCCGACTTGAGCCGGTCGACGAGTCGGGCTGCGTAGGCGTGGTGATCGCTGCGCACAGGCAGCACCCGCACCTGCTCCGGCGAGAGCCACGCCGGGAAGGCACCCGCATAGTGCTCGACGAGCACGCCGAAGAACCGCTCGATCGATCCGAACAGGGCGCGGTGGATCATGATCGGCCGGTGGCGCTCGTTGTCGGCGCCGACGTACTCGATCTCGAAGCGCTGCGGCGTCTGGAAGTCGAGCTGGATCGTGGACATCTGCCAGGTACGACCGATCGCGTCGCGCGCCTGCACGGAGATCTTGGGGCCGTAGAACGCGCCGCCTCCCTCGTCGAGCACGAGCTCGAGGTCCTTGGCCGAGGCGGCGACCCGCAGGGCCTCGATGGCCTCATCCCACTCCTCGTCGGTGCCGACGGCCTTGCCAGGGGGCTTCGTGGACAGCTCGAGGTAGAAGTCGCGCAGCCCGTAGTCGGCGAGGAGGTCGAGCACGAAGTCGAGCAGCGACGCCAGCTCACCCTGCATCTGCTCCTTGCTGCAGAAGATGTGCGAGTCGTCCTGCGTCATGCCGCGCACACGCGTGAGGCCGTGGATCACGCCGCTCTTCTCGTAGCGGTACACGCTGCCGAACTCGAAGAGCCGCAGCGGCAGCTCGCGGTAGCTCCGCAGGCGAGACCGGTAGATGAGCACGTGGAACGGGCAGTTCATCGGCTTCAGGTAGTAGTCCTGGCCGCCCTCGCCGCCCTCGTCGTCGAAGTGCATCGGCGGGAACATGCCGTCAGCGAACCAGTCGAGGTGCCCCGACGTTTCGAAGAGCCCGGCCTTGGTGATGTGAGGCGAGTTGACGAACTCGTAGCCGGCTTCCTCGTGACGCTTGCGGGAATAGTCCTCCATGAGCCGCCGCACCAGCCCGCCCTTCGGGTGGAAGACGGCGAGACCAGACCCGATCTCATCGGGAAAGCTGAACAGATCGAGCTCCACACCCAGCTTGCGGTGGTCGCGCTTGGCGGCCTCCTCCAGACGGTGGAGGTGCTCCTCGAGGGCCTTCTTCGATGCCCAGGCAGTGCCGTAGATGCGCTGCAGCTGCGGGTTCGCGCCGTCGCCGCGCCAGTAGGCCCCGGCCACCCGCATGAGCTTGAAGTGCCCCAGGTGGCTCGACGTGTCAGGGACGTGCGGACCGCGGCACAGGTCGATGAAGCCCGGATAACCCGCGAACGGAGGCTGCGCCTTTGGCTCGCGCGGGGGGTTCTCATAGGTCCGGACCGACTCGGTTGACGAGGTGGCCGACATCGGGTCGGTGGACGCGTCATCGATGATCTCGAGCTTGAAGCGATGGTCGGCGAAGACCTCCCGGGCCTTGCCGGCCGGCAGCTCGTCGCGCACGAAGGGCTGCGCCTCCGCGATGATCTCGCGCATTCGAGTCTCGATGCGCCCGAGGTCGTCCTCCACGAACGTCGCGCCATCCGCGAGCGCGAAGTCGTAGTAGAAGCCGTCGTCGACGGGCGGGCCGATGCCGAAGGTGGACGCGGGGAACAGGTCGAGCACGGCTTGAGCAAGCACATGGGCCGTGGAGTGGCGGATGGTGAACAGACCTCGGGCGCTGTCATCGGTGATGACGGCCACCTCGTCGCCGTCGGTCAGCGGTGTACCGAGATCGCGCTCCTCACCGTTCACCACGGCGATCACGGCTGCCTTCGCCAACCGGGATCCGATCGACGCCGCGAGATCAGCGGCAGTGGTGCCGGAGGCCAACGCACGCGTCGAACCGTCCGGCAACCTGATCGAGATCTCGTCGCTCATGGGCCGGAGGGTACCGGAGCCACGGGGTCACCCCGGAACGAGGTGATCGGCGCTCAGCCCCACCGGGAGAGCACGTCGACGCTCGAGCGGCGGGGTGCTCCTTCGCCGTCGAGGTCAGCGTCACCGTTGCCGTTGGACGCCCCGTGGCCGTTCGTGGGGGCGTCCTCTCCCCCGATCGAGATGTCGGTCGTGGGCGACGCCGAGGGGAAGCTCTCGGACTTCTTGGTGGCGTACTCATCGATGTAGTCCTGGCCGGTCAGCCCACAGATCTCAAACATCACCTCGTCGATGATCTGCCGCAGCACGAGGCGGTCGTCGGTGCGCTGGGCGTAGCGGGCCACGTTGATCGGCCGCCCGAAGCGCACTTCGGCCCGCTTGAAGGGCCTCGGGAGCTTCGCATCCGGGGGCTGGATCTCCCGGGTGCCGAGGATGCCCACCGGCACGATCGGGACGCCGGTCCGCAGGGCGAGCCGCGCCGGACCGGTGTGCCCTCGATGGAGCTTGCCGTCACGGGCTCGCGTGCCCTCCGGGTAGATGCCAAAGAACTGCCCGTCGTCGAGGACGCGGGCCGCCGTGTTGAGCGCCCGCTCGGTCGCGCTGCCACCGCTGCGATCGATCGGGATCATCCCGAGCGCGGGAAAGATGTGCTTCGTCTTCCACGAGTCCATGTACTCGGCCTTGCCCACGAACGTGATCCGCCGTGGCAGCACGAGAGGCAGGAAGAACGAGTCGATCACGGAGGTGTGGTTGGGGCAGAAGATGGCCCCGCCCGCTGCCGGCACGTTCTCAAGGCCCGACACCTTCACCCGCCACAGCGACTTGAAGATCGGGCTCAGGACGGCCCGTGCCACCGGGTAGAGCTTCCCGACCTCGATGTCGATGGTCTGGTCGCTGGGGTGGGCCACGGCACGAGTCTTGCAGGGGTCAGAGGGTGATGCCGAGCAGCGCTGCCGCGCTCGACACACCGAGCCCCTTCGCGGCCGCCCCATCGATGGCCGCCAGCGCCCCTGGGGTGTCGAGATCGCGGTCGAGGGTCGAGCGCGCCTCGTCGAGGCCGCCGTCGCCGCGCCCTGCGGATCGCCACCGCTCGAGGCGGTCGGCCGCCCGGGGCATGCGTGTGTCGTCCCACTCCCACGCCGTGCGGTAGTGGTTCTCCACGATCATCAGGCGGATCGCCATCGGGTCCCACTGCTTTCGCAGCTCCGATACGAACACGAGGTTGCCGAGCGACTTCGACATCTTCTCGCCGTCCATCCGCACCATCGCCTGGTGCATCCAATGGCGCACGAACGGCTCCCCAGTGGCCGCTTCGGACTGGGCCCGCTCGCACTCGTGGTGGGGGAAGATGAGGTCGGCCCCGCCGCCGTGCAGGTCGATCGTGGTGCCCAGCTCGCGCAGCGCGAGGGCAGAGCACTCGATGTGCCAGCCCGGACGACCGGGCCCCCACAGGGAGTCCCACGACGGCTCATCGTCGAGCGACGGCTGCCAGAGGATGAAGTCGAGCGGATCCCGCTTGTTCGGATCGTCGACGTTTCCGCCGCGCTCGGCGGCGAAGACCAGCATCTCCTCGCGGCTGTAGCCCGACACCGAGCCGAAGTCCGGTGAGGTGGAAACATCGAAGTAGACGGCGCCGCCCGCCTGGTAGGCGTGGCCACGATCGAGCACCATTCCGATGAAGCCGCGGATGTCCGCGATGGCCGATGTGGCACGGGGCTCGCTCCAGGACTCGAGCATCCCGAGGGCGGACATGTCGTCGTCGAAGCGGGCCGTCTCGGCGGCGGCGAGGTCGAGGTAGTGCACGCCGATCTCGCGGGCCTTGCCCAGGATCGAGTCATCGACGTCGGTGATGTTGCGCACGCAGCGCGTGTCGTGGCCGAGATCTCGGAGGCGCCGCTGGAGCACGTCGTAGCCGACGTAGACGGCGGCGTGCCCAAGGTGCGTGGCGTCGTACGGCGTGATGCCGCAGGTGTACATGGTGACCACGGGGCCCGGCTGGAACGGCACCACGGCACGCTGGGCCGTGCACCACAGCGTGATGGGGCCCTCGCCTGCCGTCACCATGCGATCACTCGGGGATGCTGGTGAACTTCACCGCGACACGGGTCTTGTAGCGGACGTTGAGCTGCAGAAGCACGGCCGTGAACGACTCGATCGGAGTGGCGAGGGACAGCTCGCCGCAGTCGAGCGGGCGCATGTTGGGGATCTTCGCGACGAGGTCAGACGTGGTGGTCGTGGCCTCCGGGAAGTCGGAGCAGATCAGCACGTCGCTCTCGATCGGATGGTCGAGGTCGCCGAGCTCCTTGGCCGGCACGTGGTGCAGGGCGGCCGCCACGAAGCTCTTGCGCAGCACAGCCTGCACGCTGGCCGCCACGGACCCCCGAGGCGGCACGAGCGGCTGGAACTCCTTGCCGATGCGAGTGAGCGCGTTGGCCATGGAGATGACGACCTTCCCGCGGAGCTCCTTCTCGACTGACTGGGCGGTCTGCGTGGCGCCGTCCCACGGCGTGGCGATCACCACGAGGTCGGCCCGGGCCGCCTCGGCGTTGTCGCCCGCCTCGATCGTGAGCTCGCGGTCCGGCCACTGGGCGAGGAGTCCGTCGACGGCCTCCATCGCTCGGTAGCGAGAGCGCGAACCCACCACTGTCTCGAACCCCACCGAAGCCAGCCGTGCCGCGAGCGCGCTGCCGGCTGGACCGGTGCCACCAAGGATCCCGATGCGCATCGGCGACACCGTAGCGGCGGCACTATGCGGCATTGCATTCCGGCGGTCGTAACAGGGCCCTGGGCATGGCAGTCTCAGGGCCATGTCTCTCCTTGACGGCAAGCGCATCCTGGTCACCGGCGTCCTCACCGATGCCTCCCTCGCCTTCGGCGTCGCCAAGCTCGCCCAAGAGCAAGGGGCCGAGGTGATCCTCACCGGAGCCGGGCGCGGGCTCTCCCTCACGCAGCGGACCGCCAAGAAGCTCCCCGAGCCGGCGGAGGTGCTGGAGCTCGACGTCACCTCAGCGGACCAGGTCAGCGCCGTGCGCGACACGCTCGGCGCTCGGTGGGGGCGGGTGGACGGTGCGCTGCACGCCATCGGCTTCGCGCCGCAGAGCTGCCTGGGCGGGGGGTTCCTCGAGGCGCCGTGGGAGGACGTCGCCGTGGCCTTTCATGTTTCGACGTACTCGTTGAAGACGCTGGCCGACGTCGTCGTGCCCCACATGACCGAAGGCGGGTCGATCGTCGGGCTCGACTTCGACAACAGCCGACAGGCCTGGCCCGCCTACGACTGGATGGGCGTGGCCAAGGCCGCCCTCGAGTCCACGGCGCGCTACCTCGCCCGCGACCTCGGTCCGAAGGGGATCCGCGTGAACCTCGTGGCGGCCGGGCCCGTGAAGACGCTCGCGGCGAAGTCGATCCCGGGGTTCTCGAAGTTCGAGGACGTATGGGACGAGCGCAGCCCCCTGGGCTGGGACGTTCGGGCCGATGCCGACGCCGTCGCCCGCTCCGTGGTGGCGCTGCTGTCGGACTGGTTCCCCAAGACCACCGGCGAGATCGTGCACGTGGACGGCGGCTTCCACGCCGTCGCCACCTGACCCGCGGCTCCGGACCACGCGCGGGCCCGCTGCGTTGGTCCCTCAATCAGATTCGAGCCACCGCGGGTTGGCGACCTCGAGCTTGGCGCGGACCGAGGCCGCCACGACGGCCCGAACTGCCTCGGCCTGATCGTCGAAGGACCCCTGCCGGATCCGCTCCGCCAGCTCGCGATCGTCCGCACAGCCGAGGTCGGCGAGGCGATCCCGATGTGCATCGCGATGCGCGGCTCCGATGACCAGCTCGCGCTCGACCATGGCCAGCGCGTTCACGGCCACCCGCGATGTCCGGGGCGCCACGGACGGACGAGTGGCCTTCCATGCGCGGGTGGCCGTGAACGCGCTCGCCATGGTCGAGCGCGAGCTGGCCATGGGAGCCGCGCATCGAGATGCA
>JBKJSO010000306.1:0-6548 GCA_046595835.1 Acidimicrobiales bacterium
GGTCGGCCGGACTGCAGGTCTGCGCCGAGGACGGCCAGCAGCTTGGATCGCCCAGGTCGTCGGAGGTCGGCGAGGCGAGCCAGGAGCGTCGCCTCGTCGGTGAGCCGATCTCGACAGGCGCCGTCAACGATGCCCTCGAGCTGGCGCACGGTGAAGCGCGAGGCTGAGTCGATGATCGTGCGTGCCGGCGCCGTCAGCGGATACCTCCCCTTGCGAGCCAGGTCGATCGGATCGAGCAGCAGGGAGGAGTGGACCCTTCCGACGGAGCTGCGGTTGCGGTTGGTGCGGGGAACGGTGAACTCGACTGCGCCATCTCGCACGCCCTCGAACCCCCACAGCGCGGCCGCTGCCACGTGGGATACGACAGCATCAGCGCCGAGCCCGAGCAGACCCGCGAGGAGCAGCTGCTCCCACGTGACCGGCATGCCAGCCACCCGAAGGACGTCGGGTTCGATGCGCTCGAGCGCCCCGACGTCAACGAGATGGCGGAGCTGATGCAGCGTGCCCCCGAGCTCGAGGACGTGGTCTCGGTGCAGGAGGCCGAGCTGTGTTCGCGACCGCTCGGCGATGGTCCCAAGGAGATGTCGGGCCATCGCTCAAGTCAACCCGCGGGGTGTGACAGCCGCACGCGCCATCGAGGGCGTGTCACCGCGTCGGGGACGATGACCCGGATCTGGTGACAGGGCGGACGGTCCCGCGGTGGCGTGTCACCGTTTCGGGGACGATGACCCGGATCTGGTGACAGGCCCGGCGGGAGCCGGTGCCAGACTGCACGGATGGGCAAGGTCCTCGACGCGCTCGACCCCAACCTCATCGAGTGGATCGGTCGCCAGCACGTGTTCTTCGTGGCATCGGCGCCGGCGGAGGGCGGTCACGTGAACCTGTCACCCAAGGGTCACGACACCCTTCGGGTCCTCGATCCGCGGACCATCGCGTACCTCGATCTGACGGGCAGCGGGGCCGAGACCATCGCCCACACGCGCGAGAACGGGCGCATCACGGTGATGTTCTGCGCCTTCGACGGGCCTCCGCAGATCTTGCGACTGTTCGGAAGCGGCACGCCCCACCCGTGCGGCAGCGGGCGCTTCGATGCGCTGGCTGGGGAGTTCCCGGAGCTGCCGGGCCGCCGGGCGATCATCACGGTCGACATCGAGCGGGTGCAGACCTCGTGCGGCTATTCGATCCCGCTCATGGACCACCGGGGGGAGCGGCCCACGCTGATCGAGTGGGCGGAGCGGCGAGGGGCCGACGGGGTCTTGGACTACTGGGCCGAGCGGAACGCCACGAGCATCGACGGCCTTCCCGCGCTCGGCGGCTGACCGGCCCTGGCATCCTGGGGGGATGAGCACTCCGTTCGCTGACCGCTTCGCTCGGGCTCGCCGCCAGATGGCTGAGCTCGACGTCGATGCCGTGCTGCTGTCGGTGGGCCCGGACCTGCCGTACCTCACGGGGTACGAGGCGATGCCGCTCGAGCGGCTCACGATGCTCGTGCTTCCTCGCGAGGGCGACGCCACGCTCGTGGTGCCCCGCCTCGAGGCGCCGCGGGTCGTCGATCGTCCCGAGTTCATCGTGCACCCGTGGGGTGAGACGGAGGACCCGGTGGCCATCGTGGCTCGCCTCGTCGGTCGGGCGGGGTCGCTGGCGATCGGTGACCGCACGTGGGCGCGCTTCGTCGTCGACCTGCAGGGCGAGCTGCCGGCGGCCCGCTGGGCCAAGGCGAGCACGGTGATGGGGCCGCTCCGGGCCCGCAAGGATGCCGCCGAGATCGCCGCCCTCCGGCGGGCGGGCGCGGCGGTCGATCGCATCGCCAGGGAGCTCCAGGCGGGCGAGATCGAGCTGGTGGGTCAGACCGAGGCTCAGGTGTCCACCGAGCTCGGTCGACGGATCCGGGCCGAGGGGCATCACCGGGTGAACTTCGCCATCGTTGCCGCGGGCTCGAACGCGGCGAGCCCGCACCACGAGCCGGGGGAGCGGGTGATCCGCGAAGGGGAGGTGGTGCTCTGCGACTTCGGCGGCACGCTGCTCGGCGACGACGGCGTTGGCTACTGCTCCGACATCACCCGATGCGTGCACCTCGGCGAGCCGGCAACCGAGGTGGCTGAGGCCTACGCCGTGCTGCTCGACGCCCAGCAGGCGGCGGTGGCTGCGGCGGTCGTCGGCACGTCGTGCGAAGAGGTCGACGCCACGGCCCGACGGATCATCACCGACGCGGGCTGGGGCGAGCAGTTCATCCACCGCACCGGCCATGGGATCGGCATCGAGGAGCACGAGGACCCCTACATCGTGAGCGGCAACGGCACGGTGCTCGAGCCGGGTCACGCCTTCTCCATCGAGCCCGGCATCTACGTCGACGGACGGTTCGGCTTCCGCCTCGAGGACATCGTCGTCGCGGCCGAAGCCGGCCCCGACCGCCTCAACAACGCTGACCACGACCTCGCTCTCCTCTAGCTGGCCGAGCTGACTTCGTCTGGCGGCGCGCGGCCTCCTACGCTCGGCGGGCTGTGATCCGCCTCGACGCCGCCACCGTGCTCCTGCAGTCGGCCGTTGGTGGGCTGTTCTTCCTGTGGGTCACCACGAGGCGGCGCGAGGTGAGCCTCGGCTACGGCTGGCTCCTGCGGGGCACCTACCTGCTGATGGCGGCCGGCGCGGTCGTCACGGGGGTTCGCTACGGCGCCGACGTGCCAGTGCGCGATGCGGCCAGCGTGGGCGTCGTGCTGGCGTCGCTGGCCGCGCTGGCGGTGTCGGTGCAGCGCCGGCGGGCCGGGGTGTCCGGTGAGCGGGACGTGACCGCCCAGCGCACGGCGCGGGTGGCGGCGATGACGGGCATCGACCGCCAGCGCGACGACCGAGACGTGGCCGCCCGCGAGTTCCCGCCGGTGCTCGACCTGGTCGCGCCGTGCATCGGTCTCGTGGGGCTCGTGGCGGCGGGCGTGGCGGCCGGCGACCCGGACCTGCTGTCGGTGGCCCGCGTCGTGGTGGGCGCCGCCTTCCTCGGCGCCGTCACCGACGCCATGCTCCTCGGCCACTGGTACCTCGTGCAGCCGGGCATGCCGCGCGGCCCGCTCCTCGAGCTCATCCGCTGGCTGGCCGCCACCTGGCCGCTCGAGGTGCTCGTGCTGCTCTGGCCCACCGGCATGGTGAGCGTCGTCAACGGCTCGATCGACGATGGCTACAGCGGCGTGCTCGGCTGGATGTGGATCGCCTGCGCGGTGTCCACCATCGTCCTCGTGGGTGTTACCCGCGCCGCCCTCAAGGAGCGTCAGTACTCCGCCGTGATGGCGGCCACCGGGCTGCTCTACCTGGCCATCCTCACCGCCTTTGGCACCGACCTCGTCGCCCGGGCCGTCCTGTCCTGACCCCCGAGAACGCTGTGGGTATCGGGCTGCGTCAGAGCTTGCAGCCCGCCGGCGCGCTGACGGGGTTGCACCGGGCATCGCCACCAGCAGGGAGCTTCACCACGTAGCCGGGCCAGCGCGAGTCGGCGCGCTCGTAGTCGGTGCTGACGATCTGGGCGCCGCTGGCAAAGGCCGCGTCGCGCCGCGTCGCGTCGCCGGCTCGGGCCTCGACGGTGTCGGCGTCGGCGCGGGTGCGCACGAGCAGCCCCTGCCTGACGAGCTCGCGAATGCGGGCGCCATCGGCGACGGGGTCGTTGAGGACGGTGAACGCCGCGTCGGCCTCGGGTGGGACCGCGTCCACGAAGAGGAGCCGGTCGCGGGTGTCGGGGTGCAGGCCGCGGTACAGGTCACGCTTGGCGGCGTGGTCGTCGAGCACGAACACGAATCGGTTGCGCAGCTCGTCGAGCGTCGGCCAACCGCCGTCGGCGATCGCCGCGCCGAGCGTGTCGTGCTTGCCCTGCACGTCCGCCACGGTGACGATGCGCTCGTCGGGCAGCACGGAACGGATCTCGGCTTCGAGGGCGGTGAAGGTGCCGGCGGTGACGGGGATCGGCTGCACGAAGCCGAGGTTGAGCGGATCGGCGATGGCACCGTCCTTCACCTCGAGCTGCACGACGATCGGGAGATGGCCGTCGTGCTGCTCCGACCACGTCCGCAGGTCCTGCAGGCAGGCGACCAACGAGGAGCAGGTGGACCGGAAGTCGACCTCCTGGATGTGGAACACCTTGAAGCCCGGTTCGGTCATCTCCGGACCGAGCGGGTCGAGGCCGAGCAGCGCCACCGCCTTCGGTACGGCGTAGCGCCCGCCGTCGGGATCCTCGAACACGTCGAGCTCGACGGAGCGCACGCCGAGGTCGAGCTCTTCGCCGAGCGTGGGGTGGGAGTACTCGATCGTGGGGGTGAGCGACGGCAGCGCGGCGGTGATGGCGTCGAGCAGCGGCTTGGGCCCCTCGAGGTGATAGGCGTTGTGCGCGGCCAGCAGCTGGACCTGATCGAGGCGCACCGGCACGGCGGGCACGGTGGTGGTGGCACTGCTCCCCCCGCCGCTGGAGCACGCCGCGGCGGCCACCATCGCGGCAGCCACCAGGAGCAGGGCGGTTCGCGTGGGCCTCGTCACGTCTGCCCCCTGTTGCATTTCGGCGGAGTTGGGGAATACTCCCACGTATGCCGAGAGCGATCTGGAGCGGTGCCATCAGCTTCGGGCTGGTCAACATCCCGATCAAGCTCTATGCCGCCGTGTCCCGCAAGACCGTCCACTTCAACCAGCTCGACTCGCGCACGGGGTCGCGCATCAAGCTGAAGAAGGTGTCGGCTGCCGACGGCGACGAAGTGCCCGCCGAGGCCATCGTGAAGGGCTACGAGCTGGCATCGGGCGAGTACGTCACCGTGGGCGACGACGAGCTGGCGTCGCTCGACCCCGAGGCCAGCCGCACGATCGACATCGAGGAGTTCGTCGACCTTGCCGACATCGATCCGCTCTTCTACGACTCCGCCTACTACGTCGCCCCCGACAAGGCCACGCTCAAGCCCTACGCGCTGCTCACCCAGGCCATGGAGGAGTCCGGCAAGGTCGGGATCGCCCGCTTCGTGATGCGCTCGAAGCAGTACCTCTGCGCGGTGCGCCCCAAGGACGGCGCGCTCGTGCTGTCCACGATGGTCTACGCCGACGAGGTCAACGACCCGGCCGAGATCGGCGAGATCGCGGGATTGGAGGACATCGAGGTCACCAAGAAGGAGCTCGACATGGCGCGCCAGCTCATCGCGTCCTTGTCGGAGGACTTCGACGTCGATCGCTTCAAGGACACCTACCGCAATCGCGTGCTCGACCTCATCGAGCAGAAGGCCTCGGGTCGCACCGAGATCATCGCCCCGCCGGCGGCTCTCACCGAGGACAAGGTCGTCGACCTCATGGCCGCCCTCGAGGCGAGCGTGAAGGAGGCCAAGGCCGCCCGCACCCGGCACCCCGCGGCGGGCGACGCCCACGAGGACGAGGACGAGCAGCCGGCCAAGAAGCGCTCTCGCAAGACCGCGTAGCGCGGCGTGGCTGAGGAGCGAACCGAGCACACGGTCGAGGTCGACGGCCGCCGGCTCAAGGTCTCCAACCTCGACAAGGTGCTCTACCCGGAGACCGGGTTCACGAAGGCCGAGGTGATCGACTACTACGTGCGCGTCGCGCCGGCGATGCTGCCCCACATCGCGGACCGCGGCCTCACCCTGCGGCGCTACCCCAACGGCGTCGATGGGCAGTCGTTCTTCGAGAAGCGCTGCCCGTCGCACCGACCCGAGTGGGTGGGCACCTTCGACGGCCCCGGCGATCGCAACGGCACGATCGGCTACTGCGCGCTCGACTCGACCGCCGCGCTGGCGTGGGCCGCCAACCTCGCCGCCCTGGAGCTGCATGCGCCGATGGCCCGCGGGGCCGACATCGAGTCGCCCACGATGTGCGTGTTCGACCTCGACCCCGGCCCCGGCACCGGGATCCCGGAGTGCGCCGAGGTGGCGCTCGACATCCGGGCCGTGCTCGGTCGGCTCGCCAGCCTGGAGTGCCTGGCCAAGACGTCGGGCTCGAAGGGGCTCCAGCTCTACGTGCCGCTGAACACGCCCCACACCCACGAGCACTGCTCGTCGTTCGCGCTGGCCGTCGCGCAGGTGCTCGAGAAGCATCACCCCACGAGGGTCACCTCGGTGATGAAGAAGACGGCGCGCCCCGGGAAGGTGTTCATCGACTGGAGCCAGAACAGCCGACACAAGACGACGGTGGCCGTCTACTCGTTGCGGGCTCGTCCGCACCCCACGGCGTCCACCCCGGTGACGTGGGACGAAGTGGCGGCGGCGGCGTCGGGAAGCGCCCTCTCGTTCGAGGCCACCGACGTGCTCGAGCGGCTCGAGCGCCTCGGGGACCTGTTCGCCCCCACCCTCAGCGTGGAGCAGCAGCTCCCGGCTGCCCAGGGCTGAGAAGTCAGAAAACCCCGAGAAATCAGGCCTGGATCCGCGCGCGCGGCCCGTTCTGTTGGCAGACTCGTTCGTCCCAACACACCCCAACGTCCAACGGAGGACAGAGATGAACCGACGCGACCTGGTCAAGGCCATCGCTGCACAGACCGAGGTTGACGCCAAGACCGTCGACGCCGTGCTCAAGGGCTTCACCGACGT
>JBKJSO010000311.1:0-3519 GCA_046595835.1 Acidimicrobiales bacterium
CATCCTCACCTGCTTCATCGACGACGCCGTGGGCATGGAGGTGCGCCACCACCTCAACGGCGACAACATCCACTGGGAGTGCGACTACCCCCACTCCGACTCCACGTGGCCCAACGCTCCGGAGATGGCGATGAAGTACCTCAGCGGCGTGTCCGATGACGAGGTGAACAAGATCACCCACCTCAACGCCATGCGGAACTTCTCCTACGACCCCTTCGCCCACATCCCGCGCGAGCAGGCCACGGTCGGCGCGCTGCGGGCCCAGGCCACCGACGTCGACACGACCCCCGTCAGCTACGGCACCGGGAAGTTCCAGGAAGAGGGGATCGTCACCGCCATGACCCTCGCCCAGCGGATGGGCAAGGGTTGAGCGACCAGCCCTTCCGGGTCCTGCCCGCCCTCGACGACGAGAACCGCTTCTTCTGGACCTCCGGCGAAGACGGTCTGCTCAGCTTCCTGCGCTGCCAGGAGTGTGGGTACTACCTGCACCCGCCCCTGCCACGGTGCCCCAAGTGCGGGAGCCGCGAGGTCGCGCCCGAAGCGGTGAGCGGTCGCGGCGAGGTCTACTCCGTGACCGTGAACCACCAGAGCTGGGACGGCGGCACCGAGCCGTATGCGATCGCGCTGGTCACCTTCCCCGAGCAGGAGGGCCTGCGCCTCACCACCAACGTGGTGGGCTGCCCGCCGGAGGACGTCCACATCGGCATGCCCGTGCAGGTCGCGTTCGAGCAACGCGATGAGGTGTGGTTCCCGCTCTTCGAGCCGGTGGCGTCATGACCGACTTCGAGCGACGTTCGGTCATCTCCGGGATCGGTCAGTCGGCCATCGGTCGCCGCCTCTACCGCACCGGTCTCGACCTCACCATCGAGGCCGCCCTCGAAGCCATTGCAGATGCGGGCCTCACCACCGATGACATCGACGGCATCGCCACCTATCCGGGCTCTGGCGGGATCGGCGAGGCCTTCTCCGGCCCTGGCACCCCCGAGGTGCAGGACGCACTTCGCCTCGAGGTGAGCTGGCATACCGGCGGTCTCGAAGGGGCCGCGCAGCTCGCTGCGGTGATCAACGCGGTCATGGCGGTCGGTGCGGGATTGGCCCGTCACGTACTCGTCTACCGCACGGTCACCGAAGCGTCCGCCCAAGGCGACGGAGGCCGGCAGGGCATCGGTGCGCCGAGCGGCGGCGGGGGTGGCGGCAAAGCGCCGAAGATGGGGGGCACCTTCCAGTGGAGCATCCCCTTCCGGGCGTACTCGGCCGCGAACTGGCTGGCGCTGGTCGCCCAGCGCCACTTCCACGAGTTCGGCACCACGCCCGAGCAGCTGGCCATGATCGCCATCAACGCGCGCAAGAACGCCGGACTCAACCCCAAGGCCGTGTACCGCGACCCGATGTCGCTCGACGACTACTTCGCGGCGCGGATGATCACCACCCCGTTCCGGCTGTTCGACTGCGACGCGCCGGTCGACGGCTCCACAGCCGTCATCGTGTCGGCGGCCGAGCACGCCCCGAACGTCGACCACCCCGTCGCCCGGGTCGAGGCTGTCGGCACCGCGCTGCGAGGTCGTCCGTCGTGGGATCAGTTCGACGACATGACCACGATGGCGGCACGCGACGCGGGCGCCCATCTGTGGAGCCGCACCGACCTCAAGCCGTCGGACGTCGACGTCGCGCAGCTCTACGACGGCTTCAGCTTTCTCACGATGACCTGGCTGGAGGCGCTCGGGTTCTGCGGCAAGGGCGAGTCGGGCCCGTTCGTGGAGGGTGGTCAGCGCATCGCGCTCGACGGCGAGCTGCCCGTGAACACCCACGGCGGTCAGCTGTCGGCCGGCCGCCTGCACGGCTTCGGGTTCGTCCACGAGGCCTGCGTGCAGCTGCGCGGCGAGGGTGGCGACCGGCAGGTGCCGGGCAAGGTGGAGGTGGCGGCGGTGGCCAACGGCGGCGGGCCCATCGCTGGCGCCCTGCTCCTCACCCGTGAGGGCTGAGCGGCCATGACGCTGCTCATGCTGCTCGAGATGATCGCGTCGGCCTTCGGCGACCGTCTCGCGATCGGAACGGCCGCCCATGGCCTCACCTACCAGGACCTCTACGACCGTGCCGGTGCCGGTGCCGAGGTGCTGCGTCGTCACGGCGCCCAGCACCTCGCCTACGTGGGCTCGAGCAACGAGGCCTTCCCCGTGGCGCTGTTCGCCAGCGCCTGGGCGGGCGTGCCGTTCATCCCCCTCAACTACCGCCTCGGCGAGGAGCCGCTACGAGCGCTGTTGGCCGCTCACGACGACGTGCTCGTGGTGGCCGACGACGCCGCGTTGCCGCTGCTGGCGGGTGCCGCCGCCACGACCCTGTCGATCGACGAGTGGAACGAGCTCACCAGCCAGCCGAGCGAACCCGCCGCATCGGTGACCGACGGCGAGGACATCGCCGTGCTGCTCTACACGAGTGGCACCACGGCGGCGCCCAAGGCCGTGGTGCTGCGCCACCGCCACCTCAGCTCTTACGTGATCGGCTCGGTGGAGTTCGGTGCCGCCGACGACGCCGATGCCACCCTCGTGAGCGTGCCGCCGTACCACATCGCCGGTGTGGCCAACGTGCTGTCCAACGTCTACTCGGCCCGTCGCCTCGTGTACCTCCCGGCCTTCACCGCGGAGCGGTGGCTGGACACGGTCCAGGGCGAGGGCATCACCCACGCCATGGTCGTGCCCACGATGCTGGCTCGGGTGGTCGACCACCTCGGCGCCGGCGTCCCGGCCGCCACGCCCACCTTGCGCTCGCTCGCCTACGGGGGCGCTCGCATGCCCGCCACGGTGCTGGCCGCCGCCCTGCAGGCGTTCCCCGCCACCGACTTCGTGAACGCCTACGGCCTCACCGAGACGAGCTCTACGATCGCCGTCCTCGGACCGGACGACCACCGCGCCGCCTTGGCCGGCGGCAGCGAGCAAGCCCGCGCCCGGCTCGCCTCGGTGGGGCGGCTCGTGCCTGGCATCGAGGTCGACATCCGCGACGACGAGATCTGGGTGCGCGGCGAGCAGGTGTCAGGCGAGTACCTCGGCCAGGGGGGCTCGCTGGACGCCGACGGTTGGTTCCCCACACGCGACCGCGGCTGGGTCGACGACGAGGGCTACCTCTTCATCGAAGGTCGCAGCGACGACACGATCATCCGCGGTGGTGAGAACATCGCCCCCGCCGAGATCGAAGACGTGCTCCTCACGCACCCGTCGGTGAAGGAGGCCGCCGTCGTCGGCCTGCCCGACGACGAGTGGGGCCAGCGCCTTGCCGCCGTCGTCGTCCTGCGCGACGGCATCGACGCCGATGCCGAAGAGCTGCGTGAGCTCGTGCGAGCTCGGCTGCGCACCTCGAAGACCCCAGATCTCGTCGTGTTCCGCGACGAGCTGCCCCACACTGAGACGGGCAAGCTGCTGCGCCGCTCCGTGCTCGCCGACCTCATCAAGGAGCTGTGACGTGTTCGACCTCGACGGCCTCATCGAGTGCCTGCAGCTCACCGAGGTGGCGCCTGGGGTGGTGGAG
>JBKJSO010000335.1:0-5743 GCA_046595835.1 Acidimicrobiales bacterium
CGTCGGCCGCTCCCGAGGCTTCGACGTCGGCCGCCCACGCTCGGAGGGCGGTGCGAAGGGTCACCGCGGGACCGACGACGTCGGGGCTGCGGAAGGCGTCGGCCAGCAGGAGCTGACTGAGGCGCTCAGCATCGAGGAGATCGCCGAGCTGGTGCTGGAGCTCGCGCACGGCACTCAAGGCCGAGAGGGCCGCGTCGACATCGCTCAACGGACCGCGGTCGAGCTGCTCGAGGTGATGCGACAGGAGGGGGGCCACCGCCGCCAGCCGCTCCCGGCTGGTCCGTACGGCGAGCAGCTGGTCCGTGGCGGTGCCGAGCGAGCCAACCCGTCCGTTGCGACTCGCGCCGCGTAGCTGTCCCCGCAGGCGCGCTCGCGCGATGACCCGCCACCGGTGGTTTCCGGCGCGCACCAGAGCGACGGGGACGTTCCAGACGGCCTCTGTGAAGTGCTGGTAGAGCCGTTCGTGGATGCAGGCGGCTTCCCGAAGATCGTCGGCGGCCGCCTCGAGCACGAGCTCGGCCGCGTTGGCGGCGGCCGGCTCGGCCCACGATGGGGCGGCCGTGGGTGCGAGGCTCAGCGCGAGCACCGCCTCCGCGATGTCGCCGAGGTGGTCGAGGCTGAGGGCGCAGAGATCGGTGGCGAGGGCCTCGCCGAGAACCTCTGCCTCCTCGCGGATGAGCTCCAAGGCGGTGCCGGCAGACGCGAGGATCCGTTCGGCAGCGTCGATGGCGGCTCCCGGGGCGACGAGGGTGGGTTCGATGGCAGTCGGGCCCGTGGCGAGGAGCGTCTCGATGCGAGCGGCGGCCCGGCCCAGCGTCGCGGGGAGGTCGGTCGCGCCCTCACCGGCGAGCCGGACGAGCAGGGCGTCCGCTCGCTCTCGTTCGGCGCGGGCGCGCTCCGGCGCCATGAGGGGGATGATCGTCGCCAGCTGGTCGACGTCCGCGGGAGTGGCGGGGCGCGGGGCGGTCACCCCCTCTACCTCGGAGCGGAGGATGACCAACTTGAGCCGAATGGCCCCAGGTCCGGTCAGATCACCGACATGTGCCGCGTGACTAGGCAGGCCCGAGCCCGTAGGGGGTTCAGGACCTCGTCCTCGATGCCGATGAGGAGATGATGGCACCTCCCGCGGCAGTTGACCCTCCGTCCAGCTACCTCGGGCCGCGGCGACGGTCGTCGGCGCTACCGCTGATCGGTGAGGCCATGACACCGTGGCTGGGTGGCGCGTTCGTCTTGGCGGGGGTGAACCTCGCCATGCTTGTGCGGGGCCACTCGCTGCCCGTCGCCGAGCAGTCGCTCCTGCTGATGGGCCTGTGCGCCGCGTTGGCGGCCGGTGGGCTGGTGTCGGCCCGATCCAACCGAGCCCTGCGTGCGCTCATCGAGGAGGAGCGGGCGAGGCCGGCGACGGAGGAGCTCCTGGGGCAGGTCGCTGACGCCCGATCGGCCACGTACCTGCGAGGCATGGACGGGTGGATGACGGCGATGCTCGACCTGATCGATCACGCGGTCGAGGTCAGCGAGCCCGGCTCCGCCGTCCGGGCCGAGCTGGTCGCCGCGGGCGTCGAGGCGCGCGACCTGCGCGATCTCGTGCGCAGCGAGTCGGCGTCGGCGCTCACGATCAACGATCAGGCCAAGCTGCACGCCCTCGGCTCGCTCTGGGAGGCGAGCCAGCGGCGGGTCGAGCACCTCGCCGCCGAAGCCGATCCCTCGTGGCACCGCCGCTGGCGGGCCCGCTCGGTGGCGGCCCGGCGACTTCGCCACGGCCATGACCGGCCCCATTCGCTGGTCCTGCCGTACCGCACCTGAGCGCTACGACTACCGGAGAACGACGGGGGCGCCGATCCAGCGCTCGAGGGCGTCCTTGAGCTCGTCTTCGCGCAGGGGCTTGGTAAGGTAGTCGTTGAAGCCCGCGGCCAGGGCGATCTCACGGTCGCCGTCCATGGCCCGAGCGCTCAGCCCGATCACCGGTGTGTGCATGCCGCCTCGGCTGGCCTCGAGGGCGCGGATCTCGGCGGTGGCCTGGTAGCCGTCCATGTCCGGCATCATCACGTCCATGAGCACGGCGTCGAACGTGTCGTGCCGGCACGCCTCGACCGCGTCGATGCCGCCGTCCACGATCTCCACGGCGTAGCCGAGCTTCTGGAGCGTGCCGGCGGCGACGATCTGGTTCAGCTTGTTGTCCTCAGCGAGCAGGACTCGATGCATGCGCTGCATCCTTTCCGGGTTGGCCGGCTCCGAAGGATCCCGGGGCCTGGTTGGTGAGAAGGGTGTCCATGATCCGGCGCAGCAGGTAGGTGTTGCGCACCGGCTTGATGAGCACGGACTGGATGCCGGCGTCGTGGGCCGCCTGGCGGGAGAGCTCCACCACCGAGGTGAGGAGCAGGATCACGGTTGATGCAGTGGGCTGCTGCGAGCGCAGCACCTCGGCCAGCTCGAGACCGTCCATGCCCTCCATCTGGTGCTCGATCAGAGCCAGGGCGTACGCCTGGTCCGGTGAGCCGCTCCAGCAGTGCTTGTCGAGGGCCTCTTCGGCGGTGGCGGCCTGGTCGACGATGAACCCCCAGGTGTGGAGGGTGTGGGCGAGGACGGTGCGGTTCACCGCGTTGGGGTCCACCACGAGCGCCCGGAGGCCGACGAGGGCGTCGAGGGCCCGTTCCACGGGCCGTTGGGTGCCGGCGGCGAGCGGCAGGGTCACGCGGAACGTCGTCCCCACCCCCTCCTCGCTGTCGAGCTCGATGCGCCCCCCCTGGAGGGTCACGAGGTCGGTCACGATGGCCAAGCCGAGGCCGGTGCCACCGAACTTGCGGGTGATCGACTCGTCGGCTTGCGAGAACGGCTCGAAGAGGCGCGCCTGCGCGGCCTTCGGGATGCCGATGCCCGTGTCGATGACCTCGAAGGCCACCTCATCGAGCTGACCGTCGACCGGCACGGCGCGCATCGTCACCGATCCCTGCGGGGTGAACTTCACGGCGTTGGCGGCCAGGTTGAGCAGGACCTGACGCAGGCGCACGGGGTCGCCCTGGCGCACGGTCACGAGCCCGGGCTCGCAGTAGGCGTAGAGCTCGATGCCCTTGCGACGGGCGCCGTCCCCCACGATCATCGCCACCTCGTCGAGCAGGTCCTCGAGGTCGAGGTCGATCACCTCGAGCTCCATCTTCCTGGCCTCGATCTTGGAGAAGTCGAGGATGTCGTCGATCAGGCCGAGGAGGCCCTCGGCGGAGGTGGCCACCCCGACGGCGAGCTCGCGCTGCTCAGCCGCCAGTTCGGTGTCGAGCAGCAGGCCGGTGAGCCCGATCACGGCGTTCATGGGCGTGCGGATCTCGTGGCTCATGTTGGCCAGGAAGTACGACTTGAGCACCGAAGCGTGGATGGCCTCGTCTCGAGCCAGCGCCAGCTCGCTGCTGAGGGTGTGGTTCTCGAAGATCACCGTCAGGTGGAGCACGACGCTGAGCCCGAGGACCACGATCGTGATCCAGGAGAGCTCAGCGGCCACGGGCTGCCCGGTCACCTGTCGCACCGTCGTGCCGATGACGATGAGGACGGCGAGCCCGGGGGCGGAGAGCAGCAGGCGCTGGGCGTGCTTGGGCACCGCGACGGGCGCGGCCGGCACGGGCTGCCATGACCGTGTGGTGGCCAGGATCACCGTGAGAAAGCCCACTGCCGCGCCCACGTCGACGAGGCCGATGCCGGTAGCGCTGCTGGTCTGGCTGAGCGCGCTGCCGAACATGGCTACGGCACCGACGCCCGCCAGGAGCAGCATCCGCCAGCCCCCGTCCTCAGAGATTCTCGTCACCGCGAAGATGACGACGGCCACGAGGAGCACGTCACCGATCGGGTAGGCGAGCAGCATCACCTGGTCGATCAGCAACCGGCCGTTCGCCGCTGCCAGGGCGCCTGGGAGGATCAGCGCCCAGCTGGCGAACAGGATGCTCCCGGCCACCATGAGGCCCTCGGTGAGGGCCCGGAGCTGGGTCAGCCGGCGGGCCGGCTTCTCGAGGTGCATGAGGATCCCGGCGGCGAGGCAGATCATCGCCCCGAGGGCGGCGGCGTCGCGCACGGAGATCGGGTCGACCGCCCCTGAGCGCAGTGCCACCCAGATGGGCCGGGCGTTGCGGCCTGCGCACCAGAGGAAGCTGCCCAGGGCCAAGGCGCTCCACGCCAACCGGAGGCGATCGCTGGCCCGCCATGCCGCGCTGGCGCACGTGCCGGCGGCCACCGCTGCCACGGCGATCACCGCGGTCGACGCGGAGGCCCCACTGCCGGCGATGAAGGCGACGACGGCAACGGCGAGCGACGACGCGATGGCGAGGGGGGGCACGCTGGTCAGGGCCGCCGTGGCCGTGCTCAGGCGCTCCCCGAGACCGGGCCAGCGTTGGTCACCTGAGGGCGGGCTCGACAAGAGGGCGCTCGCGCCGTCATCTCGCCCGCGCATCGCCAGGTCCAGCGCCATAGACCCTTCCTTCGGCCGATCCGGCAGCCTTCTGGAGGATCAAATCCGCTCCTGGTCCTCAGGCGACGACGATGACGTCCACGTGGTGCTCGACGCTGCGTCCAGGAACGGCACGACCGACGCGTCAGGAGCCTCTGGCAGCCCACCCCGCCGAGACCGGCAAGACTGCTCACATGCGGACGAAACCTCATCCCGGTGCCGGCATCGAGATCACCGACGTTGACCTGCGGACCGTCGACGACGAGACCTTCGATCAGATCCGTGCGCTCTTCGACGAGCACGGCCTCGTGTTCTTTCGCGGCCAGGACCTGAGCCCAGAGGACCACATCGCGTTCGCCGAGCGATTCGGCACGATCAACGTGAACCGCTTCTTCGCCCAGAACGAGGCGCATCCGGAGATCGCGATGGTGGCCAAGGAGCCCGACCAGCGGATCAACATCGGCGGCGGCTGGCACACCGACCACTCCTATGACGTCGAACCGGCGCTCGGCTCGATCCTCGTGGCCCGGGAGCTTCCCGCGACGGGCGGCGACACCTGGTTCGTGAGCATGTACGACGCCTTTGACCGGTTGCCCGGGGTGATGAAGGCTCGGCTCCGCAAGATGCGCGCGCGGCACTCGGCGAAGCATGTCTTCGGCTCCAAGTTCTCGCACATCAAGCGTCTGATCGGCGTCGAGGATCAGATCCAGAACCCCGAGCTCGCCGACGCCATGGACGACGCCGTCCACCCGGTGGTCATCCAGCACCCGCTCTCTGGGCGTGAAGCGCTGTACGTCAATCCCGGGTTCACCGTCGGGTTCGAGGGCCGGAACCTCCTGACGTCGCTCCCGCTGCTGGCCTACCTCTACAAGCACGCCACGAGCTCCGCCCACGTCGCCCGGTTCAGGTGGGAGCCGGGTTCGGTTGCGATGTGGGACAACCGCGCCACCTGGCACTACGCCCAGAACGACTACAAGGGGCAGCGCCGCGTCATGCATCGCATCACGATCGACGGCTGCGCCCTCGAACCGGCACGCGGCGCCAGCTCTGGCGCCAAGGCGGGCTGATCACGGGCCCGTGGGAACCCTGATCCATCGAGGGTGGGCGTTCCACCTTGGAGTGATGGTCGCGTGATCTTGGCGAGGATCACCCGCTAGCTCGCGGTCGTTGCCACGCCCTTCGTGTCGCCGGACACCGCGACGCAATGCTCCGCGCCCGCGATCTCGGGACAGCGTGGATCTGCGGCGAACGTCACATCGTCCAGCCGGCGGGGGCGCGGGGGTCGGGGGCGTAGGCGCAGTACGCGCCGGTGCGGAT
>JBKJSO010000452.1:0-4088 GCA_046595835.1 Acidimicrobiales bacterium
ACGACCCTATCGAGGCCGTCCGGCCGTGGTGAGCCACCACCGGTCGCTGGCACCACTACGGTCGGAGCGGATGGATGCGTCTCCCATCACCTACGTGCGGCACTCGATGCCCGTGCCAGAGCAGTCGGTGCATCCCACCGCCTGGCACCTCGACGATCGCGGTCGAGCCGACGCGGCCCGCCTCGCCGAACGGCTCGAGGTGCAGCCCGCCGTCGGCGCGCTCGTCAGCAGCACCGAACCCAAGGCCCTCGAGACCGCGAGGGCGATCGGGGCCCGGTGGGACGCCTCGGTCGTGGAGGACGACCGGTTGCGAGAGGCCATCCGCCCCTGGATCGGCGCCGGCTACCGAGCCGTTGCGCACCAGTACCTCAGAGGCGAGCTCCCCGACGGGTGGGAGCCGCACGAGGAGGTGGCGGCCCGGGTGGCGAGCGCGGTGGCGGACGCCGTCGATTTGGCCGCCGGTGGTCCGGTGGTGGTGGTCGGTCACGGCCTCGCGGTCACCGTGCACCTCGGCGAGCGGCTTGGGGCCGCCTTCGACCGCGAGTCGTTCTGGAGTGGCCTCGCCTTCCCCGATGCCTGGGCGCTCGACGCCGCGGGCATGCTCCACCGGCCCCTCGCTCGAGCCGACGCCTTCTGAGCGGGTCGACGCTGGTCCGTCAGTCGGGGTCCCCGTCCACGGGTGCGTCGGCGACATCGAGATCGTCGTCGAGGTGGAGCACGGCCTCAAGCTCGCCGTCGCCGCTGCGCAGCTCCCACAGGCTTGTGGCCGCCACGAGGATCACGGAGATCACCAGCAGGGGGATCCGATAGTCACGCAGGAAGCCCAGCAGGTTCTGGATCGGGGCGTCGAAGGTCTCTCCCACCCGGCGGATCAGGTAGAGGCGCACCACGGTGCCGGCCAGGTTGGCGGCGAAGAAGGCCGAGACGCTCATCCCGGCCGCGCCGGCCAGGAGGCACACGATGTTGTTGGGGGCGATGAACACCAGCACGAGTCCCCCGCGCCCGAACCAGCCCTCGAGCTGGCGCATGGCACCGCCCACCGTGCGGGTGCGCTTCTCCATCCACCGCACGGCCGTCTCGCCGTACCAGTAGCCGAGGACGAAGAAGAGCGGATCGCTCACGAGGAGGCGCAACGTGGCGACGCCGTAGTAGCTCACGGCGCTGAGCGAGTTCGTGACAAGCACCAAGTTGCGGTTGCGGCTGTTGAGCACGATGAGCGTGAGCGGGTGCGTGGTGGCCAACGTGGTGGCCAGCGCGTCGCCGACGTTCGAGGCGATGATCAGCCCGATGATCGGCGCCACCAGCAAGGTGAGCGTGCGTCGAGCGGGCCGGTGGCGGACTGTGGCGTCGAGGGGCGGCGGGTGATCGTGCGCGCTCGAAGCGTCGTCGGCAGGATCGGGGTTGGGTGCCACTGCCGCTGAGTCTGGCATCTCCTAGTCTGCGGGCGAACGTCGTCCACGACTCGGGGGGAATCTGCCATGCAGGGCTTGATGCAGGACGTGCCGCTCACGCTGCCCCACCTCTTCCAGCGGGCCGAGCGGCTCTTCTTCGACAAGGAGGTGGTCACGGCTACAGCGGTCGGCCTCGAGCGGACCACCTATGGCGCATGGGCCGACCGCACGCGCCGGCTCGGCGGGGTACTCGACGACCTCGGCGTGAGCGAGGCCGGTCGTGTGGCCACCTTTGGCTGGAACACGGCCCGTCACCTCGAGCTCTACTTCGGCATCCCCTGCACGAACCGCGTGCTGCACACGCTGAACATCCGGCTCTTCCCCGAGCAGCTCGTCTACATCGCCAACCACGCCGAAGACGAGGTCATCTTCGTCGACCGCTCGTTGCTGGGTCTGCTGTGGCCGCTCGTCGACCAGCTCCACACGGTGCGGCACATCGTGGTGATGGACGACGGCAAGGGCGAGGTGCCGAGCCCCGACGGCGGCCGCGCCCTGCACGACTACGAGGACCTGCTCTCGGCCGCCTCACCCGTCGCCTTCCGGGTCGATGACGAGAACCGGGCGGCGGCCATGGCCTACACGAGCGGCACCACCGGCAACCCGAAGGGCGTCGTGTACTCGCACCGCTCGACGTTCCTGCACACCCTCGGGTGCATGTCCTCGGGCAGCTTGGGCGTCATGGAGACCGACGTCATCCTGCCCGTCGTGCCGATGTTCCACGCCACCGCGTGGGGCCTGGCCCACGCCGCAGTGGCCTCGGGGGCCAGCCTCGTCATGCCCGGGCCCGACCTGTCGCCCAAGGCCATCGCCACCCTCATCGAGCAGGAGCGGGTCACCATCGCCGCGGGCGTGCCCACCATCTGGATGGGCGTGCTCCCCGAGCTGGCCGGCCGGGACACGTCCGCGCTGCGGGCCATACCCTGCGGGGGATCGGCGGTGCCAAAGGCGCTGTCCGAGGGCTATCGCAAGCAGACGGGCCTGCCGATCATGCAGGCGTGGGGCATGACCGAGACGAGCCCGGTCGCGTCTGTGGGACGGATCAAGTCCACCATCGACGCCACCCTCGACGACGACGGGCGGGCCGAGCTGCGCACCACCGTGGGCCAGCCGTCGGTGTGCGTTGATGCCCGCATCGTGCGGCCGGGCAGCACCGAGGAGCTGGCATGGGACGGTGAGAGCTCCGGTGAGCTCCAGGTGCGCGGGCCGTGGATCGCGTCCGAGTACTACAACGACGAGCGCTCAACCGAGAGCTTCACGGACGACGGCTGGCTCAAGACCGGCGACGTGGCCGTGATCGACCGCCACGGGTACATGCGGCTCGTCGACCGCACGAAGGACGTCATCAAATCGGGCGGTGAGTGGATCTCGTCCGTCGATCTCGAGAACGAGCTGATGGGCCACCCGAAGATCGCGGAGGCGGCGGTGATCGGCGTCGCGCACCCGAAGTGGTCTGAGCGCCCGCTGGCCTGCGTGGTGGTGAAGCCAGGGGAGGAGCTCACCAAGGACGAGGTGCTCGCCTTCCTCGAGGACAAGGTGGCCAAGTGGTGGTTGCCCGACGACGTCGCCTTCGTGGATGAGATCCCCAAGACCAGCGTCGGCAAGTTCTCCAAGAAGGACCTCCGCGACAAGTTCGCCGACTACGAGCTGCCGACCGCGTAGGTCGGGTCGGCTACTCGGCGGCGATCTGCGTCAGCAGGGCCCGAGTTGCGGCGGCGTCGTCGGCGTTGGTGAAGAACTCCAACGCGGCGAACTCGGTGGCGCCGGCGTCGGCGAAGGCGGCCAGGCCGGCGCGCACCTCGTCTTCGTTGCCGATGATCGACACGTCGGCGGGGCCGCCTGCGCCCTCGGTGTCCATCACGCCGCGGTAGCTGGGCAGGTCGTTGTAACCGGCGAGGATGGCGGCCACGGTGCCTCGAACGCCGTCAGGGTCGCTGGTCACGCAGACCGGCACGCTGGCGACGATGCGAGGCGCTGGACGCCCGGCAGCGGCAGCGGCTGCGTCGAGCGGCGGCTTGATCTGGGCGGCGATGGCCTTCGGCCCGCTGAGCCACAGGATCACACCGTCGGTGCGCGAGCCGGCCAGCTGGAGCATCCGCGGCCCCATCGCGGCGAGCAGCACGCGCGGTGCCGGTGCCGGCCCGCCGCCGAGCGCATCGACGCGGGCCGACCAGATGTCACCCGTGAACGAAACCTTCTTGTCGGACAGGGCGGGCAGCAGCACGGACAAGAACTCGTCCATGTGCTTGGCGGGTGTGGCGAAGGGGATGTTGAGCGTCGCCTCCACGCTCGACTTGTGGGCCAAGCCGATGCCGAGCGCGAGCCGGTCGCCGATCGCCTCCTGCACGGTGAGGGCCTGCGCCGCCAACATGAGCGGGTGGCGGGGCCACGTGGGGATCACCGCCGTGCCGAGCTCGATCGTGCTCGTGCGCTCGCCCATGGTGGCGATGGCGGTGAGGGCGTCGGGCGCCCCGAGCTGGGCCAGCCAGTACGAGCTGAAGCCGGCCGCTTCGGCCTCAGCGGCATGGTCGACGATCTGGCTGAGTGGGGCTCCGAGTGCGATGAGGCTGGAGCCGTTGATCCCGATGCGCATGGGGGCATCATGCTCCGGATCGAGCGCCCGCCCCAGTTGGGGCCGCC
>JBKJSO010000095.1:0-3915 GCA_046595835.1 Acidimicrobiales bacterium
GAGGCCGGAGCCCATGAGCTTCAGCGACGCCAGCGCGACGGCGGCTTCCGCTTCGTCGATCTTGGACATCGCGAAGCCGACGTGGATGAGCACCCAGTCGCCCGGCTCGAGCACCTCGTCTTCCAGCAGGCCGATGTTGATCATGCGACGCACTCCGGTGATGTCGACGCGCGCGAGCTGATCGTTGTCGGCGGACAGCTCGACGAGCTGGCCGGGGATGCCGAGGCACATGGGTGGCTCCTAGTCGGTTCGGGGAGAGGCGGCGGAGGGCGCGGTCACATGCGGCGTAGACGGCGGTATCGCGACACATCGGGCAGGGCCACGACCAGCAACAGGAGCGCCAGCAGCACCAGCAGCCCGATGAGGAACAGGAACACGACTCCGAGGACTTCCATTGGTCACATCTCCCTGAGCTTGAGGTATCGGGTGATCTCCGGGGCGAGCTCGCGGACTGCGAGAGCGACCACCCCGGCGAGGCTGAGCAGGATCAGGCGACGGAGCATGGGGCGTTCCTTTCTGCGATGAGGTCCTCCACCATCCGCACGGCGACAGCGACCGCCGCCGTGACGGGAGGCGACAGACCGATCCCTTCGTCGAGGTCAGCCGGCTGGCATCCCACGACCAAGACCCTGCCCACCTCACCACCGAGACCGGCCACCATGCGCAGCACGGCCTGAGGGTCGAGGAGGTGGGCATCGAGTGCGTCGGCCCCGTCTCCAGAGGGGTCGGGCTCGAGGAGGAACACGGTGCCCGGAGCGTCGCCACCCGCCTCACCGTCGAGGGACATCGCGTCGATGAGCACGAGCAGGTCGCAGCCCTCGAGGAGATCGAGCGCTAGGTGCATTCCGCGGATGCCGTAGTCCTCCACCCGCACGTCGGCGGGGACGGGGCGACTGAGCAGGCGCTGCGCGACCTCGCTCCCGAAGCCGTCGTCGCGGTTGAAGATGTTGCCGATGCCGGCGATCACGGTGGTCATGGCAGCGGCTCCACCTCGTCGGGATGGAAGTACATGAAGCGGCCCTGGGCTCGCTGGAGCTCCGCGCCCTCGTCGTCGTCGAGCACCACGGCCACGTGCTGCTCGCCGTCGACGTCGAAGAACACGCCCTCCACGGTGGCCTCCAGGCCGACCAGGAACAGATCCTGCGCGTCGGTGCGGCGACCGACCGCCTGGCCGGGGCGAAGGCGCACTCGGGAGCCCTTCGACACGGCGACACCGGCGATGAGGATCTCGTCCTCCCACGGGTTCACCGAGGCATCCACCGCGGGCTCCCACCACGGCAGCACCTCGTCGGCGGTGGAGCCCCACCCCATGGCGGCCAGATCGACGCTGCGCATCTCGCCGTGGAGGCTCGCGAACACCTCTGGGGAGAAGCCCTCGATGCGATCGACGATGGCGGCCGCTCGGGGATCGGTGCTGCGGGCGAGACGCTTCTCGTCGTCGGTGAGGGTGAGGATCCGCAGCGCGAGGATCTCGTCGATCTCGGTGGCGTCGCACATGTCGCCCGGGCTCTCGGCCGCCACCTGCGGGTGGTCGTAGAGGATGATCGGCGACGACAGCACCGTGGTGGGCTGGTCGGGATCGCCGATGAGCACCGGGAAGGTGCCGATGTTGGCACACGAGTCCACAAGTGGCTTCGCGAACTCCGGCGGCTCGAGGAGCGAGATGAACCGGGCGTCGGCACTGTGGAGCAGCGTGTGGACGGCGACCAGCGACCGCCGCATCACGACGTCGCGCGGCGCAGCGGTGTCGCACCAGTCGGTGAGGTTCTCCACCGTGACCCTGAGCTTGGTGAGCGGGTAGGGCCCCGGGCAGTGCTCCGACTCGAGCCGGACCACCGCTTCGACAGGCCACCGCTCGCGCACGACCCGCCCCGCGTCGCCGAGCGCCTCGACCTCCTGACCGGCCGTGAGGGTGATCGGGAGCTCCCGCACGCCGGGCCGAGCGAGGTCGAAGCCCGGGATGTCGATCACGTGCTCCACGGCTTCGTCCCAGCTGGCCCAGAGCTCGCCGTCTACCTCCAGCTCCGCGACCGGCTTGAAGATCGCGTCGGCGGGCTCCCCGACCGCCTCCTCCACGGTGCGGGTCTGCACCTGGAGGTAGCGGATCTTCACGTCGACCGTGGCCTCCAGCCCGAACTCCAGCAGGCACTCGGTCTGCATCGTCCACTTCTCGTAGCCGTCGGCTTCACTGAAGGGCTGGGGCGCGAGCACGCCGTACTGCCAACGCACCTGGTTCTTGGCCGCCGAGGCGCGGTATGGGTAGAGCACGTACCCCTCCCAGAGCACGGCATCGGCCACGCGCTGCGCCCGCTCGAAGGGATCGACCGAGGCGACGAGGTCGTCGTTCACGAGTCCGCCTCCTTGAGCAGACGCTCGATGGCGTCCTCCCAGGAGGTGAGGGCCCGGTCGGCCTTGTACTGCGTGAGGGCGTCGATCGACTCGCGGGGGAGCCGGATCCAGCCGCTGTTGGGGAAGAAGGCGTCCATCGTGGCGCGCCACACCCGCACCGGCAGACGGTGCTCGGCCTCGATGTGCCACGGCACGGGCTGCACGATCAACCCGCCGTCGCGGTAGCTGAAGATCGTGCCGCTGAAGAGCAGCACGATCGGGATCTCGCCGTCGCCGAGGCTGTGGAGGTACTTGGCTGCCGCCACTTCGAAGTCGTAGCTGCAGGGCACCGGGAGGTCGATCTCGGTGCTGCCGGTGAACTCGGCCACGGTGGTCGAGACGTGCGTCCAGAGGAACGGCCGAAGCGACTCGCCCCACTGCGGCGACTCGCCGAACAGCTCAAGGAGGCGGCCCTCCTCCTCCGGGGAGTAGCGGCGCCGCTGTGCCTCGATGCGGATCTGCACCTTGAGCACCATGGCGTGGACGGGCTCGGCCTCAGGGGCATCGATGCGCAACCGCAGCAGGAGGGTGGGCGCGGCTGCGTAGGGATCGGGCTCGCTGCCCACGACGGTGATGGCGAGATCGCTCATCGCGCTCGCTCCTGCAGACGGGCGAAGAAGGCGTCCATCGCCGAGCGCGCCTCGGTGCCGCCGTCGAAGCCCTTCCACAGCCGGCGGAGCTCACCGACCAGCTCGTAGCACGCATCGATGGGTACGAGGTACGCCTCCTCGTGCGTGCCGTCGCGGCGCACGAGGAGGGCCTCGACGTCGGCTTCCATCGTGCGGAGCACCTCGTTGTCCACCACCAGTCGATCCCAGGCGTCGAGGGGCAGGAGCGACTCCGTGGCCCCGGCCGGGCTCGGATAGAACGCCGCCACCGAACCGAGCGTGGAGTTGCGGAAGAAGAAGGCCACGCTCACCGGGATCTGGAGCTCGTCCCACGCCCCCGGCGCCACCGACAGCCCACCCAGGTCGAGGTAGCGGTCTGGGACAGCCCGGTACTTGCCGCCCCCCGCCCCGTCGCTCGTGAAGAGGAGCCAGCACCCCCGGCACGTGCACATGAGGCTGCGGCTGTCGGTGTTGACGACGTGCTCGTGCTCGTCGGGCACGAGCTCGCCGCACATGTCGCAGCGCTCCCCCGGGCGTGGCCGCGGCGGCGCCCGTCGGATGCGCTGCAGGACGCCGAGCGGATCGTTCACGATGCCGCCGTGACGGCGATGCGGACCTCGCCACCGTCCTCGACGAGCGGCAGCGGATCGAGGTGGGTGGCGTTGCCGTCGAGACTGCGTCCGGCCCGTGGGAGGTCGTACGCCGCGGCGCACACCCCGCAGCGCAGCACGGGGCCGTCGACGCTCGCCGCGTCGAGCGCGCTCGCACACGACGGGCAGGAGCTGCGGTACGCGTAGAGCTGCGCCCCGACACGGCACACGATGATCTTGGTGCCGTCGATCTCCAGCGGACCGATGCGGCCCGGAGCCAGGGCCCGCAGCCCGTAGATGGGTGCCATCGCGGGAGCGGCGTGCTGCGG
>JBKJSO010000385.1:0-6347 GCA_046595835.1 Acidimicrobiales bacterium
GGCGTGGGGAAGATGCGGTTCTCGTAGTTGAAGGTCCAGGTCTCGTGCATCCACTCGTTGAGGGCGTGGACGACGGCGTGGGTGGCGTCGGGGTCGTCGCGCAGGCGCTCCTCGACGAGGCTGGCCAGCGTGGGCCACATCAGCGCCCGGTCGAGGCCGAGCTCGTCCATCAGCTCGAGGCGGGGCCCGGGCTCGCGGTAGGCCGCAGGGGCCTCGATGGCCTTGCCCATGATCTCGCGCCGGCTCTTGCCATCAGGGTTCCCGACCCTGAAGTACTCCTCCTGGGCGCCGGGGGCGGCCACACGGTCGAAGGTGGGGTTGGGGATGTAGTCGCTGATCTTGCCCTTGACGGTGATCTTCTTGCGGCCCTTCACCTCGACGAAGTCGATGATGCCGGCGTAGTCAGCGGGCAGGAACTTCGTCAGCGCGTCCTGCGTCTCGTACATGTGGTTGTCGGCGTCGAACACCGGGAAGTCGAGCTGACGTGACGGCATGAGGTCCCCCTGGGGCGATGATGACACTGCTGTTAGAAGACTATAGGTCGGCGCCTACTGCGGCGAAAAGCGCTTCGCGTTCGTCCAGCAGAGGCTCGTGGCTCGCGGACGGCTCTGTGGTACCAGGGACCCGTGGACAATTGAGTATACTTAGTTCCCATGGCTGGGCCTGCTGCTCCCGACGTTGAGGTCGGCACGCTCGGGTTCTGGGCGATCGCCCGCGAGGACCCGAGCCGCGTCGCCATCGTTGACGCACACGCTCATGAGACGACCTTCGGCGAGATGCTCGACGCGTCGGACGCGGCAGCCCGAGGGCTGCGGGCGCTTGGCCTCGAGCGCGGTGATGCACTGGCGATGGTCTTGCCCAACGTGCCGTCCTTCCTCACGGTGTACCTCGCCGCCATGTCGTCGGGGCTGTACCTGACGCCGGTGAACTCCCATCTGGCGGCGCCCGAGATCGCGCACGTGATCGCCGACTGTGAAGCCAAAGCCGTCGTCGTCCACGCTGATCTGGCCGAGCGAGCCGCGGCCGGTGTGGACAGCGTCGGCGTGAGTGCGACCACCCGCTTCGCTGATCCTCGAGCGGAGGGCTACCGACCCCTGTCAGATCTGGCCGAGCTCGGCGAGCAGCAACCACCGCTCCCCGCTGACATCGGCGCGGGGGCCATGATGCTCTACACCTCTGGCACAACGGGAACGCCCAAGGGCGTCCGGCGCTCGCTCCCAGAGGCCGAGCCGAGCGATCTGTTCGGCCGGCTTGGCGAGATCTACTGCAGCGGGTTCGGCATCCGGTCGGGTCCGGGCGTGCACCTCGTGTGCGGCCCGCTCTACCACGCGGGTCCGTCGGCCTCCGCCACGAGCGCGCTGCACGTCGGACACACGTTGGTGCTCATGGATCGCTGGACGCCGGAGGCGTGCCTCGAGCTGATCCAACGCCACCGAGTGACCAGCACCCAGATGGTGCCGACGATGTTCCACCGCCTCCTCGCGTTGCCCGTGGAGGTGCGCGAGCGCTACGACATCTCCAGCATCGAGAGCGTGATGCACACGGGCGCGCCATGCCCCATGGTGGTGAAGCAGCGGTTCATGGACTGGTTCGGCCCCGTCGTCTATGAGACGTACGGCGGCACAGAGTCAGTGGCCACCATCGCCACGCCACGCCGCTGGTTGCAGAAGCCGGGCACGGTCGGCAAGGCCATCCACGGCGTGACGCTGCACATCCTCGATGACGACGGCGAGGAGTGCCCGGTCGGTGAAGCCGGTGCGATCTACGTCGAGCACGAGATGGGCGTGGGGGCCGAGTACTTCAAGGACCCTGAGAAGACCAAGCAGATGCGGCGCGGGAACCTCGTCACCCTCGGCGACGTCGGCTATCTCGACGCGGACGGCTACCTGTTCCTCCGCGACCGCAAGGTGGACATGGTGATCTCCGGCGGGGTGAACATCTATCCGGCCGAGATCGAGGCCGTTCTCCTGCAGAGCCCGCTCGTAGCTGACGTTGCGGTGATCGGCGTGCCCGACGATGAGCTCGGCGAGATCGTGCTCGCCATCGTCGAGCCATCTTTGCCGCTGTCAGATCCCGAGGGGGTGGGGCGGGACATCATTGACTTCTGCATCGATCGCCTCGCGCGGTTCAAGCACCCGCGACGCGTGGAGCTGGTCGAGGTGCTGCCCCGCCTCCCCAATGGCAAGATCGAGAAGCGGCGCCTGCGTGAGCCCTATTGGGAGGGCCACGATCGAGCGATCTGAGCTCAGGCGAGGCCGAGGTGGTTGTTGTCCCAGCTGAGGATCCGATCGTCCGGCACGAGCTCGAGGGTGGTGCCCGAGGCCTTGGTGTAGTGCTCCTTGGTTGCGGCAGGCATCTGAGAGGACGCCGTCCTGAAGGCGGCGTACTTGGTGGAGATCTGTTCGCCGATGCGTCGAGCGAGATCCTCGTCGGGCTCGATGATCGATGCTCGACACGTGAGGTGCACTGCCTGCAGCTCGGCCCATCGCTCACCGGCCTCCACGAGGAACGAGCAGCGGGCATCGTGCTCGGCCCGCAGCACCTTCTTGCCGCGGGTGACGACGTAGATGCGACGGTCCAGCGTGGCGAACCACACCGGTAGCGCGATGGGCACGCCGTCGCGGCGCAGCGTCGTGAAGATGCCGGTGTGCGCCTCCTCGATGAAGGCCCACGCCTCCTCCGCGGTCATGCGGACACCTCGACGGGTGGGCTCGGTCATGCATCTGGCTCCTTGGGCAGGCCGAGCGTGCGCTCGCCGATGATGTTGCGCTGGATCTCATCGGTGCCGCCGCCCATGCTGGCCCCGAAGCTGGCTAGCGCGACGCGGTGGATGGCGCCGCCGAGCGGCGCGTCCGCGCCGTCGAGCATGCCGTCGGCGCCCATGAGCGAGAACGCCAGATCGCGAGAGGCGCGGGCGATGTTCGCCATCGCCAGCTTGCCGGTCGATGCCTCGGCGCCGGGTGGGTGACCGGCCGTTGCCGCTCCGCGCGCGCGGAGCCCACTCATGCGGTTGGTCTCGGTTTGAGCTCGAAAGGCGCTCAGCGACTGGCGGGCCGTGGGATTCGTGGCCCGCCCGGTGGACCGAGCGAGCGAGACGAGCGCGTTGTTGCCGATCACGTAGCCGCTCACCGCCGCGCGCGGTGTAGCGGTCGCCGCCTCGATGATCTCGCCGACGGGCCGGTCGAGCATCCCCGCGCGCGCGCCCGGCGTGGCCGACACTCCGGTGCGAGAGCCACTGCTCGACACGTTGGTCCGCTCGACGGCGAGAGTGGTGCGGGCCACCCGCCATCCCGCCCCGCGCTCGCCGATCATGCGGTCGGCGGGGACGCGCGCCTCGGTGAGGAACACCTCGCAGAACTCGGCGGCACCGTTCATCTGGCGCAGCGGGCGGACCTCGATGCCCGGCTGATCCATGTCGATCACGAAGAAGCTGATGCCATCGTGCTTGGCCGCGTCGGGGTCGGTGCGGGCGAGGAGCAGCCCGCGGTCGCTGATGTCGGCGCCGGAGTTCCACACCTTCTGCCCGCTGATGACCCACTCATCGCCATCTCTCACGGCCCTCGTCTGTAGCCCGGCGAGGTCTGACCCAGCGCCCGGCTCGCTGAAGAGCTGGCACCAGCACTCGCTGCCGTCGGCCAGAGCGGGCACCAGAGCCTCCTGCTGTGCCGACGTGCCGTGAGCGAGGAGCGTCGGGCCCCCCAGGCTTTGGCCGACCCCCGCGGGTGGTCCGATGGCTCCCGCGTCGGCCAGCGTGCGCGCGACCCGCCGCGCCAGTGTGCCTGACCATCCCCGCCCCCCGAGGCGTTCGGGCCACGTCGGGAAGGCGAGGCCCGCATCGGCGAGCAGGCGCCACCACGCCCGCAGCGTGAGGTCAGTGCGCCACGACGCCTCGATCCACGCTCGCACCTCGGCCGACGGCACGTTGGAACCCGACATCTAATTGAGGATACCCTATCTTGATGCGGTGGGGGAAGGGCAGGGGCGACCGATCGCGCCGGGGGCGTGACCGTTCGGGAGGTCGCACGGATGCACGATGCCTCGGAGTAGGACCGGCGCGAGACGACGACATCACCATGTGCGTCGCTGAGCCGGTTAGATGCTCGTGAGGGGCTGGCAGTAACTTGCACTTTTCGCCGACACGAGGGGAGTTGCGTTGGAGCTCGAGCTGACCGAGGACCAGGAGTTCTTCCAGCAGACGACGCGCAAGTTCTTGGCGGCCGAGAGCCCGCTCACCGCCGTTCGAGCGCTCGAGTCGGTCGACGCGGGGTTCGACGCCGAGTTCTGGCGGCGCGGCGCCGAGCTGGGGTGGACCTCCATGCTCGTGCCCGAGGCCGACGGCGGCGGCAGCCTGAGCGAGCACGGCCTGCTCGACCTCGTGCTGGTGGCCGAGGAGATGGGTCGGCTCGTGTCGCCCGGACCCCTCGTGCCCGTGAACGTCGTCGCGAGCGCGCTGGCGGCCCACGGCACCGCCGAGCAGCGGGCTGCTGTGCTTCCCGGCCTGCTCGCGGGCGAGCAGGTGGCCGCCTGGGTGCCCCCTTCCCGGATCTGTGCACCGGCAGCATCGGATGCCGACGGTGACCGTGCACAGATCACGATGGGTCGTCGCGGGGACGACCTCGTGCTGTCCGGAACAGCGTCGCCGGTCGAGGCGGGCGCGCAGGCGCAGCACCTCCTCGTCTCCGTGCTCGCGCCTGAAGGGCCCACGCAGTTCCTCGTGCCAGGGGATGCCCCCGGTCTCACCATCTCCCCGATGGGCACCCTCGACCTTGTGCGCCGCTTCGCCGAGGTGCGCCTCGACGACGTGGCCGTCCCCGCCAGTGCCGTGGTCGGCACCGTGGGTGGCGCAGCCGACGCCATCGAGCACCAGCTCCAGATCGCCGCCGTGCTGCAGTGCGCCGAGACCGTCGGGATCGCCGACCGCGTCTTCGAGATGACGCTCGAGTACCTCGGCGACCGCTACTCCTTCGGCCGCCCGCTGTCGTCGTACCAGGCGCTCAAGCACCGGGTGGCCGACGACAAGATGTGGCTCGAGGCCTGTCACGCCATCGCCACCGCGGCCGCCCGAGCAGTGGCCACGGGCGCCGACGATGCCGCCGAGGTCGTGAGCGCCGCCAAGGTGTGGATCGGCCCGCACGCCACCGAGCTCATCCAGGATGGTGTGCAGCTCCACGGCGGCATCGGCGTCACCTGGGAGCACGACCTGCACCTCTACCTGCGTCGGGCCACCGTCAACCGAGTCACCTATGGCACGCCCGAGCAGCACGCCGAGCGAATCGCATCGAGCCTCGTGGGGGTGGCGTCATGAGCACCGTCGAGGTGGAACCGGTCGAGGCATTCCGGGTCCGGGCCCGCGCCTGGCTGGCCGACAACATGCCGCCCGCGCCGCCGGAGGCCGCCGACCGCGGGGACGCTGGCCGTCGCGACGCGGAGCGGGCGCTCCAGCGCACGCTCTGGGATGGCGGCTTCGCCGGGATCTGCTTCCCAGCCGAGTACGGCGGCCTCGGCCTCACCTTCGACCACCAGCGCGCCTTCAGCGAGGAGTCGATCCCGTACGACATGCCGCTGTCGCTCAACGTGCCCACCCTCGGGATCCTCGCCGCCACCCTCGTGGACTTCGGCACCCACGAGCAGAAGGCTCATCACCTCCCCGCCATCCTGCGCGGCGAGGAGCTGTGGGTGCAGTTCCTGTCCGAGCCCAGCGGCGGGTCGGACCTTGCCGGCTGCCTCACCCGTGCCGACCGCGACGGCGACGTCTTCATCATGAACGGCTCCAAGATCTGGAGCTCGGGCGCGGCCGAGAGCGACTACGCGATGTGCTTGGCCCGCACCAACTGGGACGTGCCCAAGCACCGCGGCCTCACGATGTTCATCGTGAAGATCCACCAACCCGGCATCCAGGTGGAGCAGATCCGCCAGGTCGACGGCTCGATGGAGTTCTGCCAGGAGTTCTTCGACGACGTCGCCATCCCGGTCACGGATGTGGTGGGCGAGGTGGACGACGGCTGGACGGTGGCGTCTCGGCTCCTCGTGCACGAGCGCAACGCAGTCGGTGGTGGCTCGCCCTACACGAGCGGGCGCTCGCAGGGCCACGACTCCTCGGGGAGCGAGGAGGACAACCTCACCGCGGTGGTGCGGGCCGCCGGCCGCACCGCCGATGCCCACGTGCGCCAGCTCCTCGCGGAGGCGCACGTGCGACAGGTCGTGGGCGGACAGCTCGTGCGACGCGTCACCCAAGGGGTGGCGCTCGGGAAGATGGCCCCGCCCGCCGGTTCGCTGCTGAAGCTCTTCAGCGCCACCAACGTGATGCGCCGCTACGAGATCGGCTTGGAGCTGGCCGGACAGGGCGC
>JBKJSO010000054.1:0-5354 GCA_046595835.1 Acidimicrobiales bacterium
TCGTGCACGTAGCGCCGCACCAGCGCGGAGGTGTCGACGTAGACGGTCATCCGCCACGCACCTCGGCGAGGACCCGATCGAGGCGCGTGGCGGATGACCGTCTACGTCGACACCTCCGCGCTGGTGCGGCGCTACGTGCACGACCGGCACCGTGCGGTGGTGCTCGACGCCATGGGGGGTGACGACGCCTGGTGCGCCTCGGCGCTGGTGCGCACCGAGACGCAGCTGGCCCTGCACCGCGCCTCCGTGTCGGCCCGCCAGCAGGCGGAGCTGTGGCGCGCCGTGCGCGACGAGTGGGAGGCGTTCTGGGTCGTGCCGCTCGACGACCGCTGCCTCGCCCGCGCCGTGGAGATCGGCGCCACCTACGGCGTGCGGCTGGTCGACGCCATCCACCTGGCCGCCGCTGACCGGCTCCCCGCTCCGGTGCGCTTCCTCACCTTCGACCGCCAGCAGATCCCCGCCGCCGACGCACTGGGCTTCGAGGTGATCAGCCCCGTCGAGCACTAGCGGCGGCGGCTCACAGGACCGTGTCGGCGCTGGCCAGCCAGTGCTCGCCGCGCACCCGCAGGTGGTTCTTCACGGCTCGCGCGCTCACCCACAGCAGCATGCCGAGCCACACCGTTGCGATGCCGAGTGACGGACGCAGCATCACAGCGGCGAACACCGGCAGGACCAGCGCGAACGCGATCGTGGTCTGCCAGCGCAGGTCGCGGAAGTCGTTGGCGCCCATCAGCACGCCGTCGAGCACGAAGGTCAGCGCGGCAGGGAGCTGCATCGCGGCCAGCAGCAGCAACGCGATGGTGCCGGCGTGCTGCGCCGAGGGATCGCTCGTGAAGAGGCGCGGCAGCACCGGGGACACCGCCAGCGTCGCCAGCGAGAGCAGCACGCCGACGCGCCAGGCCCACCTGTAGAGGTGGTCGACAACGTCGCGCGCCTCCTCCGGCCGCCCGGCTCCGAGCGCGTGGCCGACGAGCGACTGGCCCGACACCTTGAACATGTCGACCCCGATGGCGAGGAACAGGAACAGCTGGGCCGCGATCTGGTGGCCGGCCAGCTGGGCGATCCCGACGCGGCTGGCGGCCGCCGTGGCCACGGCCAGGGTGGCGAGGAGGAAGGCCGTGCGCTGCACGAGGTGGGCACCGACCTTCACCACGGCCCACATCACCGACGGCACGACGCTGAGATGCCGCAAGCCGTCGGCCCGCAGGCTGGGGACGACGATGGCCAGGAACACGGTGGCGCTGAGGATCTGCGCGAACACGGTGCCCCACGCGCTCCCGCTGATCCCCCAGTCGAGCCCGAACACCAGCACGAGCTCGAGAGCGAGGTTCGCGCTGGTGGCGACCGCCAGCACGGCGAAGGGTCGCTTGGTGTCGGGAAGGCCGTAGAGGTACCCGATGCAGGCGATGGTGACGAACTGGAAGGGCACGCCCACCACGCTCACGCGGAGGTACGTGACCCCCTGCGCCACCACGGCGGTGTCGTGACCGAGGAGGGCGACCAGCCGGCTGGCGCCGAGCCCGATGCCGACAGCCACCAGCGTGCCGATCCCGACCGCCAGCCAGAGGGCCTGCAGCGCGTCGGTGGCCGCGCCCGCCGGATCGCCGCGGCCCCGGCGCACGGCCACCCGCACCGTCGTGCCGTAGGAGAGGAAGTTGAACACCCACACCAGCGTGTTGAGCACGGTGGACGCCAGGGCCAGGCCGCCGAGGGGCACCGTGCCCAGCCGCCCAACCACCGCCGTGTCGGTGAGCACGTAGACGGGCTCCACGAGCAGTGACCCGAGCGCGGGCACCGCGATGGCGAGGATCCGCCGGTCGAGGGCGTCAAGTCGCCCGAGCCGTGTCCGCATACGCTCGTCAGCATGGCCGACACGCTGATCTGGGACGCGACAGGGATCGAGATCCACGAGGTGGTGGTGGGTCCGGTCGACAACAACGTGTTCGTGCTGCGCTGCACCGAGACCGGCGACGCGGTGCTCCTCGATGCCGCCAACGAGCACGAGCTGCTGCTCGACCTCTGCAAGAAGCTCGGCGTGCGCAAGGTGCTCGAGACCCACGGCCACTGGGACCACATCCAGGCCGTGCCCGAGCTGCGCAACGCCGGCTATTCGGTGGGCGTCACCGCAGCCGACGCCGCCATGCTGCCGTCGTACGACGAGGTGCTCGAGGACGACACGGTGATCGAGGTCGGTCGCCTGCGCCTCCACACGATCGCCACCCCCGGCCACACGCCGGGCTCGATGTGCTTCCTGGTGGAGGGGCACCCGGTGGTGTTCTCGGGCGACACGCTCTTCCCGGGGGGCCCGGGCAACACCAGCCTCGAGGGCGGCGACTTCCCCACCATCATCGAGTCCGTCGACCGGCGGCTGTTCACCCTCCCGGTCGACACCCTCGTGCTCCCCGGGCATGGCAAGCCCACCACCATCGGCGCGGAGCGCCCCCACCTGCAGGAGTGGGTCGACCGAGGTTGGTAGGCAGCCGTCATCCGGCTCCCACCCGGGCGCCGTAGAGGGTGCATGAACCTTGGTGGACCCGAGTTGCTCATCGTCCTAGTCGTCGTCCTGCTCATGTTCGGCAGCAAGAAGGTGCCCGAGCTGGCCCGTTCCCTGGGCAAGGCCCAGAAGGAGTTCAAGGACGGGCTCCAGGAGACCGCCTCGTCGCCTGACCCGCGCTGACCCCCTTTTCCACTATCGCCGTAGTGCTAATACACTGGGGGCATGCCCCCCGAGGTCAGCCCCACTGATGCGGCCGCCCCGCTCTTCGCCATCGAAGGGCTGCGCGTCCGGCCCGTCGCCACCCCCGATGGGCCGGAGATCCTCCAGGGCATCGACCTCGTAGTCGGCGCTGGCGAGGTCCATGCCCTCATGGGGCCGAACGGCTCCGGGAAGTCGACGCTGGCGTCCACGCTGATGGCGTCCCCCGAGTACGAGGTCACGGGGGGCCGGATCCTCTTCAAGGGCGACGACATCACCACCTGGGACACGGAGATCCGTGGCAAGGCGGGCATGTTCCTCGCCTTCCAGTACCCGCAGCAGGTGCAGGGCGTGTCCGTCCTCAACTTCCTGCGTCAGGCCCTCTCGGCGCGCAAGGGCATCGACCTGTCGATGCTCGAGCTGCGACTGTCCATCATGGAGTGGATGGAGCGGCTCGACATGGACCCGTCGTTCGCCGACCGGTTCCTCAACGAGGGCTTCTCCGGCGGCGAGAAGAAGCGCAACGAGATCCTCCAGATGGCCATCCTCGAACCGGAGATCGCCATCCTCGACGAGACCGACTCGGGCCTCGACATCGACGCCCTGAAGGTCGTCGCGCAGGGGGTGCAGGAGGTGCGACGAGACCGCCCCGAGCTCGGTGTGGTGGCCATCACGCACTACCAGCGCCTGCTCGACCATCTCGAGCCCGACGTGATCCACATCCTGATCGACGGACGCATCGTCGACAGCGGCGGCCCCGAGCTGGCCGAGCGCCTCGAGCGCGACGGCTACGAGTCGTGGCGGTAGCCCACCGATGAGCCTGGACGTCACTGCCCTGAAGAAGGACTTCCCGATCCTCGAGCGCGAGGTGCACGGCGGTCGCCTCGTCTACCTCGACTCGGCCAACACCTCACAGAAGCCGCGAGCGGTGCTCGACGCGATGAGTGGGTACTACGAGCACTCGAACGCCAACGTGCACCGCGGCACCTACCTGATCGCCGAGGAGGCCACGGCCGCCCTCGAGGGCGCCCGCGCCAAGGTGGCCCGGTTCATCCGTGCCCGCGCCGCCCGCGAGGTGGTGTTCACGAAGAACGCCACCGAGGCACTGAACCTCGTCGCCAAGGCGTGGGGGCGGGCCAACCTGCGGGCGGGCGACGCCGTCGTGCTCACCGAGCTCGAGCACCACGCCAACATCGTGCCCTGGCACCAGCTCCACGACGAGCTCGGGATCGAGCTGCGCTGGATCCCCCTCGGCACCGACGGGCACCTTGACCTGTCCGATCTCGACCGCCTCGTCGACGGCGCCAAGATCGTGACGTTCGCCGCCATGTCCAACGTGCTCGGCACCATCCTGCCGGTCGAGCAGATCACCGCGACGGCCCATGCTGCCGGCGCCATCGCGGTCGTCGACGCGTCGCAGTGGGTGCCCCACATCGCCACCGACGTCCAGGCCTGGGGCGCCGACTTCGTCGCCTTCACGGGCCACAAGATGTGCGGCCCCACCGGCATCGGCGTGCTCTGGGGCACCGAGGCCATCCTCGATGCCACTCCCCCCTTCCTCACCGGCGGCGAGATGATCCTCAACGTCACCAAGGAGGGGTTCACCACCAACGAGCTCCCCTGGAAGTTCGAGGCCGGCACCCCGCCGATTGCCGAGGCCGTCGGCCTGGGCGCGGCCGTCGACTACCTCACGGGCCTCGGCATGGACGCCGTGCGCGAGCACGAGGTGGAGCTCACCGCCTACGCGCTGCGCGTGCTCCATGAGCGCTTCGGTGACGACATCACGATCCACGGCCCCGCCGCCGCCGAGGAGCGAGGTGGCGTGCTGTCGTTCACCTTCCGCGACCTACACCCTCACGACCTCACCCAGGTGTTCGACGAGCACGGTGTCTGCGTGCGGGCCGGCCACCACTGCGCCAAGCCCCTGATGCGCATCCTCGGTGCCCCGGCCACCGCCCGGGCCTCGCTCTACGTCTACAACGACGAAGCCGACGTCGACGCCCTGGCCGATGCCATCAGCGCCGCGTCGGCCTTCTTCGCCCACTGAGTCCATGCCTGCTCCGAGCGTCGCTCCGCTCCTGTCTCCGCAGGTGCCTCCCGGCGACCTGCCAAGCCGGCTCGCCTCCGGCCTGTCAGATCGTCCCTTTGAACCAACACGGTAGGATCGCAACCCGCATGCCTGGCCTCGAAGACCTGTACCGAGAGATCATCCTCGACCACTACCGCTCACCGCGAAACCGTGGCGAGCTGCCCACGCCGCCCGCCGCCCGGGTCGAGGGCTTCAACCCGCTCTGCGGCGACGAGATCGTGGTGTACGTCGATGTGCAGGACGGCGTCGTCAAGGACATCCGCATCGGCGGCCAAGGATGCTCGATCAGCCAGTCGTCCGCCTCGATGATGTCGTCGGCCGTGAAGGGCAAGACCCTCGACGAGGTGCACCAGCTCACGCGGGCCTTCAAAGGGATGATGTCGATCCACGAGCAGGCGCTCGACGGCGAGGAGACCGACACGCCCATCGAGGCCGACCCTGAGGTGAAGCTGGGCGACCTCGAGGCGCTGCGAGGCGTCGTGAAGTTCCCGGTGCGCATCAAGTGCGCCACGCTGTCCTGGAACACCCTCCTCCAGGCCATCGACGAGACCCTGGCACCCGCCCCGGAGT